>CAMLFI010000209.1 GCA_946479225.1 uncultured Mucilaginibacter sp.
AAGAAGATCTGCGAAACATCTGAGAGCCTGCCACTAAAAGCAATAGGCGAACAACTTAACCCCTGCGGCATCATCTGCGAAAAGATAGCAAAAGAGCTTCACCCTGAGCCGCCGGTAATGCTGGTAAAGGGCTCAGTAATGAACGATGGTATAGATGAAGAGCTTGACCGCCTGCGTAAAATAGCATTTGGCGGTAAGGGTTATTTATTGGAGATACAAAAGCGCGAGGCCGAAAGCACGGGCATACCATCGCTTAAAGTATCTTTTAATAATGTTTTCGGTTATTACCTGGAGGTGACCCACTCCCACCGCGATAAAGTACCAACTGATTGGATCCGCAAGCAAACACTGGTAAACGCTGAGCGCTACATTACGCCCGAGCTAAAAGAATACGAAGAGCAAATACTGGGTGCCGAAGAAAAGATCCTGGCACTTGAAACCCGCCTATATAATGAATTACTTTACGCTGTTGCCGAGTTTATAAAACCAGTTCAGCTAAATGCGCAACTGATAGCGCACCTTGATGTGCTACTCAACTTCGCTGACATCTCCATAAAAAACTACTACGTAAAGCCCGAGCTGAACGAAAGCCGCGTGATAGATATTAAAGGCGGCCGCCACCCGGTTATTGAAAAGACGTTGCCGGTTGGCGAGGATTACATCACCAATGATGTTTTCCTGGATTCTGAAAGCCAGCAGATCATCATCATAACCGGCCCTAACATGGCGGGCAAATCTGCCTTGCTGCGTCAAACAGGGTTGATCGTACTCATGGCGCAGATGGGATGCTTTGTGCCCGCAAAATCGGCTACACTGGGTATAATTGATAAGATCTTCACCCGTGTAGGTGCATCGGATAACCTGTCGTCTGGCGAATCAACCTTTATGGTGGAAATGAACGAAACGGCCAGCATCCTGAATAATATATCTGACAGAAGCTTGATCCTGTTGGATGAGATTGGGCGTGGTACATCCACTTATGACGGTATATCCATTGCCTGGTCAATAGCTGAATACCTTCATAATCACCCTACCGCCAAAGCAAAAACGCTGTTTGCCACCCACTACCATGAGCTGAACGAGTTAAGCAATACCTTTAACCGTATAAAAAACTATAACGTTACGGTTAAAGAGATCGGTCACCAGATCATCTTCCTGCGCAAACTGGTGCCTGGCGGTAGCGAACATAGCTTCGGCATCCACGTGGCTAAATTGGCGGGTATGCCGCCAAAAGTTTTAAGTCGCGCTAACGAGATACTAAAAAAACTGGAGCACGAGCGCACCGGCGGCGAACACATTAAAGAGAGCATCCGCAAAGTGCAAAAGCAAGCCGTACAAATGCAGATGTTCAGTATTGACGACCCCGTACTGGTTAAGATCCGCGACAACCTTAACAACCTGGATGTTAACACCCTTACCCCTGTTGAAGCTTTAATGAAGCTGGACGAGATACAGCGGTTGATAAAAAGCTGATTTTGATTTCGGATTTCGAATGTTCAATTTCGGATTTAGCTTATCAGGGAGTAAAAATTTACGATTCGCAATGTGGATATGTTGAGAAACTCTGTGTTTGTCTCTCTTGCATAGCCGCTATTTTTATGGCATGATCCTGCATCGCTATCTTAAACATGCGCTTATATTACTTACCGGCATTGTTGTCCTATCATGCCATACCCGCAAGGCTGCCATGAAGGGTGAGCCCGGCGAAATGGTAAAACCACAGGCTAGCGTCGCCGAAAAATACTCCGAGATAATGGGCGTAAAAGAGCGCGATATTCAAAACGGACGGCTTTATGCCTTTATTGAACAATGGACCGGTACTCCCTATAAATTTGGGGCACAAAGCAAAGATAGTATTGATTGTTCCGGTTTAACTCAACTGCTGCAACAAGAGGTTTACGGTGTAAAAATCCCGCGCATGACATCGCAACAGATCAATGTTATTAAACGCAAGTACGAGGAGGAATTAAAAGAGGGCGACCTGGTGTTTTTTGATTTTGACGGAAAGCAATTCAGTCATGTTGGTGTATACCTGCAGAATGGCTGGTTTGTACATGCCAGCACCCGCAAGGGCGTAATGGTTGCGCGATTGCGCGATACTGGCATTTACAAATATTTTTCGCGGGGCGGATCTATCAACACCCAAATCATCGCCTCTCAGCTTTATAATAACTAAATGAACAATACAGCAGGGGAATTATTAAATACAATTAATGATTTTATTGTACAGCATTCATCGCAAATTAACTGGGCGCAAAGCCCCGCAGCAGAAAAATGGACGGCAATAGAGATATTGGGGCACTTAACAGACAGCGCCCTTGTAAACCTGCATAGATTTGTTCGCTGCACTTATGAAAGTGATTTTACGCTGAGCTATGCACAGGATGAATGGGTAGCAGCGCAGCACTATAAGGATGCTAATATAACCGACCTGCTAACCCTATGGCAGCTACTTAACAATCAAATTGTAACGGTGTTAAGCACCTACCCCACTAATCGCCGACAGGCTAAATGCAATGGCGAAACCATTGAGTTTTTGGCTGCTGACTATGTTGACCATATGCGTCATCATTTAGATCAGATAATTATGTTGAGATAAAAAACACTAATTTTCAGGCAACTGCTTCTTTTTCCTTGATTTGAAAAGACGCGCCAGTAAGGGTTTATTTCCGTTAGGCTCTTTAGGGTATAGTTTTTTACGGATTACTGCTTGTGAAAGCCCCCATGCGATAATGCCATAGGAGAACGTGATCGGGTTAATTCCCGCGAAAAATCCGATTATAACGTATGCAAACAAAATCGGAATCGTGAACAAGTTAAGTCGTTGGGCCTTCCACTGCAGGTTCTGTTCAATTTCTGCCGGTTTAATGCAAAGCGCCTGCGCATTACGCACCAGGTAGCCTACTAAAAGCGTCTGAGTAAAAAGCGCCATTAGTACAACAAAAAAATAAAACACAAGCCCATACGGATTGCCGGCACTGATCGCTCCTGTTAAAAGTGAAATTGAGAATGGAAAAAGCGAGATAAAAAAAAGAAATATCATATTAAATACGATAAGCTTTTTTGTATAGTCTTTCAGGTAACTAAATAATTCTAGGTGTTTAGACCAAAAAACGGCCACTATGGCAAATGAAATTGCATATCCTCCAAATTTGGGAAGCACTTCTAAAAAAGCCTCTCTTACGGCTTCGCCGCTGGCGTGCCTTAATCCATCGGGTAATTTTATTTCAAGTACCATTATGGTAATAATAATGGCAAAAACTGCATCGCTGAACAGTATCATGCGCTCCAGTTGAAACTCTCTTTTTATTTCTTCAGTTTCCTCAACATTCATAGCTAAATATAGATTAATTTTGCATCATGGCTAAACATGATTACTCTTTCTGGACAAAATACAAACGCTTCGCTGCGAACGAGATACTATTATATGTTATTATGATAGTAGGTATCGTATTAGGGATCTGGATCTTCAGTTGATCATTTCTTAACAAGCGCTACGTTGTATGCGTCAGCATCCCCCACCTTACTAAAAAATTCAACCAGGTCTGCATACAGTGCTTTATCATAGGTTCCCGCTAACAACTGGATTTTTCGATGATAAACCAACTGGTTCCCCTTTAGCTCCATTGTGGCGTGGTAGCTGCCAAACGGCTTAGTAATTTCAACATTCAATAGTGCTTTTTCAGATCGATAATTATCATCCGGAAGGGTATAAACTATCTTATCTTCGTCAGCGTAACAGTCATTAATATAAACATCGGTAGTACGGTTTCGCAGCTCTGCGGGTGTTCTGCCGGTACGATTAGCGGCATTTAATAAAAAATACATTTTCCCGTAGATAACCGCGGCATAAGACGGCGCAGAAAATTTTAACGTTTCGGTCGCCAGCGGCTTATCGGCTTTGCTTTGTGTAAGCTCGTATTGCGCTATAGCCAGGTTATTTATAGCGTATATCCTGGCAACACTTTTTAATTTTTCTGTTTCTGATTTGTCAATCAGTTCCTCCCGGTTTTCATATTGTGTCCCGCTGAATAGCGTTTCTATCTCGCCTGATAGTTCCCCGTTGTCGTTTATATTGAACGTAGCTTTACGCACCTGTAAATTGGTGGTGCTTGTATATTTTGGCGTATGCAGCAGTTTTCCCCCGCCGGGTGTACAGGCCAGCACGTTACGGTCATCAGTAAAATTGCTTAAAAACCCGAAGGGTATTTTCTGACTGGTACACTCCAGCCAGGTTGTATCGTTAGCAAACGGGATACACAAAATAACATGGTTGGCTTGTCCCATGCTGGCAAAGTCAGGTATCAGGCTTGATTTATAATTAAAACCTGATGCTACCGCGCAATACCACGAGTCGATGTTGACTGTAGCTAATAACGCCTGCATGTAATTTACCAGCGCCTTGCAATCACCATAATTCAGTTTGTCTACCTCGCTTGCTAAAAAAGGTTGATAACCGCCGATACCTACCTGAACACTTATGTAATGTGTTTTTTTCTGCATGTAGTCATATATTTTCCGCGCTTTTTCTTTTGGGTCCGTCACATCAGCTGTCAGTTGCTTTATAAGGTTAACCGTTTCAGCCGGCAGCTGTTGGCGGCCTTTCAGCAGTTTATCATATACCCATTTACCCAGATCATTCCAGTTAGTGTAAGTACCTTCCAAGCCACCATATGAGAACTTTTCCGGCGCTATTTTTACGCTTATCCTATACGCATCAGGGTCAGGGCTGTAGGGTTCATATCTTACCGCCTTTATGCCTTCAGCTTTCCAGCTATAAATCTTGCTTCCGCCTTCTCCGTTGGTAATAACAGCATCACCCATCGTGTTAAGCGCTTTATAGCGAATATTAAAGTCGGGTTTGCTAATAAAAGTAAAAGTACTTTTCTCTACCGCTACACCTGTTGAGCGTACCGGATGCCAATCGTGGAAATTAAGTGATTGCTTTGAGCGGATCTCGTATTCATATTCTACAGTGTAAGGATATGATATTGACTGAGGCTGATAACTTTTTACACGCGAATCTTCAAATAAAGAAAAATCAGACGCCGCACTCTGATCCTGAAAATTACCTGCGGTAAATTTGCTTACTTGCCTGCCAAATTCATCATAAACAGAACCTCGTATATCCCTTATTGAATTGGCCTTGTCATAGAATACATTTACTTCGGCCTCATCATCACCATTTTTATTCAGTATAGTCACAGCTCGTTTAACATGATAAACTACGTTATCAACTGATTTAACCTCTGTGGAAACCACCTCATTCCTCACTACAGCGCTCGCGTAAGGCATTAATTCCTTAGGTATGGAAACAGCGGTGTAGGTAGTTTGCGCAGCAGTGCCAAGTGAAATGCTACAGAAAACTGATATCCAGAAAAGTGACTTCATATCTTCTTTTTAAACACCATCTCGCTTTTTTCTGACAGGATGATCT
>CAMLFI010000210.1 GCA_946479225.1 uncultured Mucilaginibacter sp.
CCAGGTAAACATAGCGTTTCAATTCTACCGGGACAGCGTTTTTGTCGGCAATAAAATACCGTGTTTTTACTTTATCGGTGTAATTATACAGGGTAACGTTTTTACCGCCCGTTATTATCCTCAGAAAAATTGTGTCGGTAACAAATGATGAATCAATACCACTGCTCAGATCGGCCAGATCAACAGCGCCTTTAGTAATAGGGCCAACATATTTCTGGTAGTGATCAACCTGGTTAATGCCGAAGGCCTTTATGTTAGCCGGCGAATATTGTTGTGAGGCAGCTTGCTCTGTTGTTTTAAATGATATTTCGCGGGGATTTTGATTCCACTCTTTATAGTCGACAAATCCTTTTGTGGTATCGCCACTGAGGGTAACTATATAGCCGGGTTTAAAATTGCGCTGGGCCTGTGATTGGAAAGAAATTGCAGTGATAAGGAGTAAGGTATAGAAGTATTTCATAATTGCGAATAAGGCTGTGCAAATATAAAATAATACCTATCAGTTAAAAGCGACAGTATTTAAAACGTTACGAACTTGTCAATCTGCTCATTGGTAAATTTCAGCGTATCCTCTTTAAACAAATCGCCGGCTTCATTAAACTCGGCCCTTATGTTGGGGATATGCAACTTTAAGGGCATTACATGCAGGTGCATATAATGGCATACCCCGGTAAAATGGTCAATGCCGCGTATGTTACCATATTTACCCGATGACAGACCCACAAGCGCCGCCTTTTTCTCGTAAAAGCTTTGCGGAAACGCGCAGGCATCAATAAAAAACTTAAGTATGCCCGGGAAACTGCCGTTGTATTCGGGTATGATGAATAAGAACTTTTCGGTGGCCGAAACGCGCTGCTGTAGCTGCTCAAACTCGGGGTTGGGTTTGCCATACATCGTGGTCTCAATCAAGTTGCCCGGCAGTTCGGTCATTGAAAGTATGTCCGCTTCAACGCCCTTTTCGCGCAGCTTTTTTTGATAATACAAAGCCAGCCTGTAAGTTGAGCTGCCTGGGCGGTTGGTTGATGATATGATAGTTACCATTTATTGATTTATTGAATTACTGAATTATTGATTTGAGTATTTGCGCTGAAAAATCAATTCTTAAAAATCGATAATTCAATAATTCTCTAATTCAATAATTAACCTTCCAAATGTTTGTAAATTGCCAAAACCTGTGGATTTTGCGTTGGTTTAAATCCGTATCTTAGCGCCTGCTTTAAAAAAGTTTTCCGAAGGTAGAAATTTATATCGCTACTTTTCGTTGTTATAACCACAGTTTACACAAATTTGAATATCTGTAATGAGTAAAATTATTGCTTTAGCCAACCAGAAAGGCGGCGTGGGTAAAACCACATCATCCATCAATCTGGCGGCAAGCCTGGCTGTGCTTGAATACAAAACATTGCTGGTTGATGCCGACCCGCAGGCCAACTCAACATCAGGCATCGGGTTTGACCCGCGCAACGTAAAAAACAGTATTTACGAGTGCATAATTAACCAGGTTGATCCGCATAAAGCCATCATTAAAACCGAAACGCCTAATCTGGATCTGTTGCCTGCGCATATAGACCTGGTGGGTGCCGAAATTGAGATGATAAACCTGGAGAGCCGCGAGTACAGAATGCGCGAGGTGTTTGCCCAGATAAGAGATGAATATGATTTTATTATAATTGATTGTTCGCCGTCATTAGGCCTTATTACCGTTAACGCTTTAACCGCTGCCGACTCTGTTATTATACCCGTGCAATGCGAGTATTTTGCGTTAGAAGGTTTGGGTAAATTGTTAAACACTGTAAAAATTGTACAGAACCGTTTAAATACCAATTTAAAAATAGAAGGTATTTTATTAACCATGTACGATGTTAGGCTGCGCCTGTCAAACCAGGTGGTTGAAGAGGTGCGCTCACATTTTGAAGACATGGTGTTTGAAACCATAATACAGCGTAATACCCGCCTTAGCGAAGCGCCAAGCTTTGGCCTGTCGGTTATTATGCATGATGCTAACTCAAAAGGCGCCATTAATTACCTTAACCTGGCCCGCGAAATATTGCGCAAAAATGGCCTTGTAAAAGATGCTGTAGAGCAAACTACTGAAACCGTATAACAATGAGCGCAGAAAAAAGAAGAGCATTAGGAAAAGGATTAAGCGCGTTGTTAAATGACAGTGACGATGTACTCCCTTATAAAAGAAGTAATAATACAACTACTACCGAACACGAGGTAAACAGCCCCGGATCGGTAAATGAAATAAAGCTGGATGAGATAGAGGTTAACCCGTTTCAGCCACGTACTGATTTTGATGAAACCGCTTTAGGCGAACTGGCCGACTCAATAAAGCTGCAAGGCCTTATACAGCCCATAACAGTTAGGCGCGTTAACGCGCATAGTTATCAGCTGATATCGGGCGAACGCAGGTTGCGGGCGTCAAAAATTGCGGGACTTAAAAGTATACCGGCCTACGTGCGTACTGCCAACGACCAGCAGATGCTGGAGATGGCCCTGATAGAGAACATTCAACGGGAGAATCTAAACGCTATTGAAGTTGCATTAAGCTTTCAGCGGATGCTGGATGAGTGCAGCCTTAAGCAGGAAGAGTTAGGAGATCGCGTTAGCAAAAACAGATCAACAGTAAATAATTACCTGCGCTTGCTAAAATTGCCACCGGCTATTCAGGCTGCTATACGCGATGGGGGCATAACCATGGGTCACGCCCGCGCCTTAATAACCGTTGACGATCCTGCTCAACAGCTGTATATTTTTAAGCAGATAATACAACAAGGCCTGTCGGTTAGAAAGGTAGAAGAAATTGTGCGCGATCTGCAAAGATCAAAACCGAAGAAGGAGGGCAAGCAGCCCGAACCTATGTCTTTTCAGGTACAAAAAATACAGGATGATCTTGCTTCAAAGTTCAGCACCAAGGTAAGGTTGAAAATGAACGCGCAGGGTAATGGTAGCATAGAGATACCTTTCCTGTCAGAAGAAGATCTTAACCGCATTCTCGAAATGCTTGATTGGTAAAATGCAAAGAACGGTTTTAACGTTTTTAATAGTTTTTGGATTGATGGGTGCGGCATGTGCGCAACGGCCGGATTTTAGCGGCCCCAAATCTAAAGCCGACAGCGTTAAGGCCAAAGCTGATTCGCTTAAGTCAAAGGTTTTTTCTCCAAGTCTTGTCGACGAGAAAATATATCATCCCGATAGTACACACAGTCCGCGCAAGGCCGTTTTTCACTCGTTAATGATACCGGGCTGGGGGCAGGCCTATAACCGCAAATGGTGGAAAGTGCCTATTGCTTACGGTGCCCTGGGCCTTATTGGCTGGGCCTATGCTTTTAATCAGAAATATTATAAAGAAAACCTGGCCATAGCGCAGTACCGTAAAAGGGGCTATGTGCCGACGCCCGAGGACGCCTACTACGAAACCTACCAGCAATATGCGCTGTATGGTTATTCTGACCAAACCATTACCGAGGCCGTAAGAGGTTACCGTCGCTACCGCGATCTGAGCGTTTTGGGCTTTGTGGGGATGTGGGGCATACAAATTATTGACGCTTATATTGATGCCAAGTTTATCCATTCGTACTCTATGGATAATAATCTGTCGTTTAGGGTAACACCGCAGTTGATGACGCAGCCCATGTATGCTTATGGCATGCAGAGTGCTTATGTTCCGGGTTTAAAAGTTACCTTTACCCTCAGATAAATTTCAACCCAATTAAAACCTCCTTTTTTACACATAAAGGTTAACACAAAATGAAAATTGCATTATTAGGCTACGGAAAAATGGGTAAGATCATAGAAAAGATCGCCACAGACCGTAAGCACGAAATTGTTTTAAAAATAGATCACGATAATTTAAGCGACTTAACCGCAGAGAACCTGCGAAAGGCTGACGTTGCTATAGAGTTCAGTACCCCCGGTACCGCCCTTGCAAACATCACCCAAAGCCTTAATGCGGGTGTGCCCATTGTGGTAGGTACTACCGGATGGCACGATAGCTTGCCTGCCATAAAGCAACGTTGCGAGCAGGAGGGACTGTCGTTTATATACGGCACCAATTTTAGCGTTGGCGTAAACATATTCTTCCATGTAAATAAAATGCTTGCCAAAATAATGAACGGTTACAGTTATTATGATGTGCAGGTAGAAGAGATCCACCATACCCAAAAGCTTGATTCGCCAAGCGGTACGGCCATTACCATTGCCGAAGGTATTATTGACAACCTTGATGCTAAAAAGCAATGGGTAAATATTTTAACCGCCGAGGGTCTGGAGGGAACGGACCACGCAACTGCTGATGAAGTTTTAATAGAATCATACCGTATTGACAGCGTGCCGGGCACGCATACGGTTATTTACGATTCGGAAGTTGACTCAATAGAATTTAAACATACCGCCCACAACCGTAACGGCTTCGCTTTAGGCGCTGTTATGGCTGCCGAATGGATACAGAATAAGCAAGGATTTTATTCGGTAGAAGATATGTTTGATTTTACCCTAAATAATAGATAACATTGACACGATATTTTAAAAACAAATGAACTGGAAATTCTGGAACAGAAAAAAAACTAAAACTGCCGATAAAAAGAAAAAAAGCACCACCCGCGAGTGGACCGATGCCATCATCTTTGCCGTTATAGCTGCAACCTTAATACGTACCTTTTTTATTGAGGCCTATACCATACCTACACCATCAATGGAGCGCTCGCTGTTAGTTGGCGACTTTTTGTTTGTAAGTAAGTTAAATTATGGTCCGCGTACACCCATGACGCCTATCGCGTTTCCGTTTGCGCACCATACCATGCCTATCATCAATACCAAGGCTTATTGGGACGGCTGGGAGTTAGGCTATCATCGCCTGCCCGGCTTAAGCAGTATAAAACGCCAGGACGTGGTAGTGTTTAACTACCCAATGGAGGCAGATTCGCCTTATTTGCGCCCTGTGGATAAGCGCGAAAACTACATTAAACGTTGTATAGGTATTGCAGGCGATACTGTGAAACTGATAGACGCGCAGGTATATATTAACGATAAAGCCGTTGAAGATAAGCCTGGTCAGCAGATAGATTATGATATAACTACCAGTGGTGTTGATATTAACCCGGAAGTATTGCGCGAACTGCATGTTTCTAATTACGAAGGCAACCCGTATTATACCATGACCAAAGAGGCTGCCAATACCATAAAAGGTTATTCAAATGTAACATCAATAAAGCCGAGAATACAGCCAAAAATTGGTGGCATAGGAGGAGACCTTAATGTTTTCCCGGTAGACTACGCGCACCCTCAAGACCATAAATTTGGCTGGAACGTAGATAATTTTGGTCCGGTTATAGATCGGAAGAGCACACGTCTGAACTCCAGTCACGACGAATGATCTCG
>CAMLFI010000211.1 GCA_946479225.1 uncultured Mucilaginibacter sp.
TACCTGTTTTTTCTTCCCGTTGTTTTAACTCCTGTGCCTCAATGCTGCCTAATGATTCAGCAAATGAAGCCAGCCGGAAGGAAGCCAGTTTGATGCTAAGCGTTTTATATTCTTCTTTTAACCTGTAATACCGTTCAGTCTTCTTAGCCTGATTTTCCAGCATCTTTAGGTTCTTCTGTATCTCGAACAGCAAATCCTCTACACGCTCCAGATCAGCTTCCGTATCTTTTAACTTGTTAAATGTCTGTTTTTTACGGAGCTTATATTTAGAAATGCCTGATGCTTCTTCAAACAAATTACGCCGTGATCCTTCTTTGTTGGAAATGATCTCTTCGATCATCCGCAGCTCAATTATCGCGTACGAATCTGAGCCGACACCGGTATCCAGAAACAGATCGGTAATGTCTTTTAACCGGCATTGCACATCATTTAAACGGTATTCACTTTCGCCGCTGCGGTAAAGCTTACGGGTTAATGTGACCTGCGAATATTCAACAGGGAGGATGTTTTTGGTGTTATCAAAAGTTAAGGATACCTCGGCAAGGTTGGCGGCTTTACGACTTTTAGTGCCGTTAAAGATCACGTTATCCATCTTCTCCGACCGCAGCATGCGGGTACTCTGCTCGCCCAACACCCAGCGGATGGCATCAACTACGTTTGATTTTCCGCAGCCGTTAGGGCCAACAATGGCTGTTACGCCCTCGTTAAAATTAATGGTGATTTTGTCGCCAAAACTTTTAAAGCCTTTTATTTCTAACTGGGTGAGCTGCATTTATAGGGTAATTCTGCCGTATTAGTTTACAGGCTTCAAATTACATCAAAAAATTGGATAGGTAAAAATTTGTTGGGGATATGTTGATTATTTTATCATAACACCCGGCTTGTTAACCAGCGGCAGTTTAATAAAGTTAGAATCAACAATACTTTCGGGCAGGAAGATGAACTTTTTATCGTAGATCTGGGTGCCTATGTAGTAGCTAACCCAGTACTCATTATTTAAACCGAATGTTGCTTCATCAATAGGCTCTATCACCTTAAATGCTCCACCTTCAACCACCGGGAACATGTGTCTTAGTACAGATGTCTTTACCTGTTCGCCATCCTTTTCTCCGTAGCCTTTTGATGTGATGAGCACATTCTCAATCGGCTCCTTTTTTAGGTTGATAAGATACACATACCACGTTTTGCTCTCGCTGCTCTCGCCCTCAAGCGCTACTGCCACCGCAATATCCTTTACTTCGTTATCGGGGAGATCTTTTATCATTGGTTGTATGTTGTGAGTTGTAAGTTGTGTGTTGTACGTACAATTTACCTGCAACTGGCAACACACAACTTACAACACGCTACTTCTTCTTAGCAAACTTCTTACCACCTTTTTTGGGCGCTTTACTGTCTGCATCGGCCAGGGCTTTGCATTGTTCAAACGTTAAGGTGGCGGGGTCTGTTACATCCTTGGGTATTTTTACGTTCTGTTTGCCAAACTCGATGTACGGGCCCCAGCGACCGTTCAATATTTTTACTGTAGGGTCCTCGTCAAACGCTTTTATCAGCCTTTCAGCATCTTTTTGGCGTTTAGCCAATATCAGTTCAATAGCCTGTTCCTGGGTAACATCATGCGGATCAATTTCTTTCGGTAAAGAAACAAAAGCACTATTGTGGCTAATGTACGGCCCAAAACGACCGATTGCTACCTTCATTACTTTGCCTTCAAATTCGCCTACTGCTTTGGGTAGTTTAAACAGTTCTAAGGCTTCTTCAAGACTGATGGTCTCTATGCTTTGGCCGGTGCGCAAACTCGCGTACAGTGGCTTATAATCCTTATTGTCGTCACTGGCGTTCTCACCTACCTGCACAAACGGACCGTAACGGCCAATCCGTACAGAGATCTTTTGCCCGTTTTCAGGATGCACGCCCAAATCCCTTTCGCCGGTTGCTTTGTCGGCAGTCTGTATAGTGTTTTCTACGTCTTTATGGAAACCCGTATAAAACGTCGAAATCATTTTTGTCCATTCTTCCAGGCCTTGGGCTATCTCGTCAAATTGCTTCTCCACCTTAGCCGTAAAGTTAAAGTCGACAATGCCATTAAAGTGCTGTACCAGAAAGTCGTTTACCACGGCACCTATATCAGTAGGAGAGAGCTTGCCTTTTTCGGCGCCGGTAGTTTCGCTGCGCTCGTCTTTAGCGATGCTTTTATCCTTAAGGGTTAATACCCTGAATTTACGTTGTTTGCCCTCGCGTTCCTCTTTAACCACATAACCACGGTTTTGTATGGTGGAGATAGTAGGCGCGTAAGTTGATGGTCGGCCTATACCCAGTTCTTCTAGTTTTTTAACCAGACTTGCCTCAGTATAGCGCGATGGCGGGCGCGAGAAACGCTCAGTAGCCGTCATTTCCTGCAACTCCAGTAGCTGACCTTTGGTTAAAGGTGGCAACATGCTGTTCTCGCCGTCCTGTTGATTGTCTTCTTCCTCGTCGTTTGATTCCAGGTAAACTTTCAAAAAGCCGTCAAATTTCATTACCTCACCGTTGGCAACCAATTCATCCTTGCGGGTGGATATACCAATTTTAGCGGTGGTTTTTTCAAACTGAGCCTCGCTCATTTGCGATGCTATGGCACGTTTCCATATCAGTTCGTACAAACGTTCTTCAGAACTGTCGCCGGCAATTCTATGATTATTAAAGTAGGTAGGGCGGATGGCCTCGTGAGCCTCTTGTGCGCCTGCGCTTTTGGTTTTATAGGTACGGCGGTTATAATATTTATCACCCCATGCGCTCATAATTTCCTGTGATGCAGCGTTTAAAGCTGTTTCAGATAAATTAACACTATCGGTACGCATGTAAGTAATATGCCCCGACTCGTAAAGTCTTTGCGCCACCTGCATCGTCCGCGAAACCGAATAACCTAGCTTTCGGCTGGCTTCCTGTTGCAAAGTTGATGTAGTGAAAGGTGCCGCAGGCGAACGCTTGGTTGGCCTGGTATCTAATGAGTTTACGTTAAATATCGCGTCAACACAATCCGTTAAAAATTTCTGCGCGTCATCCTCTTTAGCAAAACGTTCAGCCAGTTCTGCTTTAAACGCTTGCTTGCCTTTGCCAAATATGGCTACTATTTTAAAAGCAGCTTCTGAGTTAAATTTATTGATCTCGCGTTCGCGGTCAACTATCAGCCTAACGGCTACAGATTGCACACGACCGGCAGACAGGGAAGGCTTAACCTTTTTCCACAACACCGGCGATAGCTCAAAACCCACCAATCTATCTAAAACCCGGCGTGCCTGCTGGGCATTTACCAGGTTGTAGTTTATTTTACGCGGATTTTCAATGGCGCTTAAAATGGCCGGTTTGGTAATTTCGTGGAAGACGATGCGCTTGGTGGTCTCGTCTTTTAAGTTAAGCGTATCAAACAAGTGCCATGATATGGCTTCTCCTTCGCGGTCCTCGTCCGATGCCAGCCAAACCATGTCGGCTTCCTTGGCTAATTTCTTTAATTCGCTAACTATCTGCTTTTTATCGGCAGGAACCTCGTATTTCTGTTTAAAATTATTGGCTACATCAATAGCGTCCTCCGACTTAACCAGATCGCGGATATGCCCATAGCTCGACTTAACGGTGAAGTCTTTCCCCAGGTATCCTTCAATAGTTTTGGCTTTCGCCGGAGATTCTACAATGAGTAAATTTTTAGCCATTCAAACAGTATTTTCTGCAAATAAAAGATAAAGAAGCGGAAACGCCAACTTAAATTGGTTGATTAAGTTGATTAAGTTTATTGGGTAAGTGGTTGGGATCGGGTTAAGTGGTCAATAAACTATTCACTTGATCGACCTAAACAACCATTAAACCCGGTAGGGGGTTACATCAAAAATCCACCACCTAAAAGGTCGTTACCTTCATAAAAAACAGCCGATTGCCCCGGCGCTATGCCCGACACCATATGATCAAACTCTACCTTCATATGCTCGCCCATTTGTACTATGCTGCTTTGCGCGCCTGCATCTTTGTAGCGTATTTTGGTTACAGCCTCCATAGGCTCGGTTATGCTTGCGTATTTTATCAGGTTAAGGTCTTTAACCCAGGCTTGTTTGCGGTGCAGTTCTTCTTCGGTGCCTAACACAACAGTGTTGGTATCCGGATCTATACGTGTAACAAACATAGGGTGGCCCAATGCAATGCCCAGACCGCGGCGCTGACCAATAGTATAAAACGGATATCCCTGGTGTTTACCCACTACGGTGCCGTCTGTCAGTACAAAATTACCTCCGCTCACTCTTTCCTCCAACGCGGGTACTTTGTGGCGCAGAAAGGCCCTGTAGTCGTTATCAGGCACAAAACAGATCTCGTAGCTTTCGCTTTTACCGGCCAGTTCTATCTGCCCCATATCCAAAGCCATCTGCCTTATTTCGGGTTTAGAGAAACTACCCAGCGGGAATTTGGTACGCGCCAGGTTTTGCTGCGATACGCCCCATAACACGTACGACTGATCTTTATTCTCGTCTTTACCCTTTGATATTACGTAGCGGCCGTTATCCTGCAAGCGGATGTTGGCATAGTGCCCGGTAGCAATAAATTCGCAATCCAGTTTATCGGCGCGTTTTAACAGCGCCTCCCATTTAATATAGGTGTTGCACAGCACGCATGGGTTAGGGGTGCGGCCCGCCAGGTATTCATCAACAAAGTTGTCGATCACAAAATCGCCAAACTCATTGCGGATATCCAGGATATAATGCGGGAAACCATAACCCACCGCCAAAGCGCGGGCATCGTTAATGCTATCAAGGCTGCAGCAGCCGGTTTCTTTTGAGCTGCCACCGGCAGATGCATAGTCCCATGTTTTCATGGTGAGGCCAATTACCTCATAACCCTGCTCATGCAGCATAACCGCCGCAACCGAGCTATCAACCCCGCCGCTCATGGCCACTAATATTCTACCGTGCTTACTCATTTGGGTGCAAAGATAGTGAATAGTTGATTAGTGGTGATTTTGGCGAGTGAATTTGGCTTTTGGGTGACGGTTGGGAAGTGGGTGAGGGGTAGGTGTATGCCGGGTGCAGCGCGGAGGGTGAGTGCTTTCCCTGGTACAAGGCTGCTGCGTTTATTTAACGTATTAGATTATATGATCATTGTAAGTATTTGGATTATAATAGTATTTTCTTTTAAGTTAAGGTTGACCATCGTCAAATTTCGTTACTTCGTTTTGCCGCACCAACTTGAAAAGTCGTAAAAAATGACTTATTAGGTTAATTTAAGCGGGAGGCTTGGATGAGCGAGAGTGGTTATGGTTATGTGTTACTGCTTAGCACAAATCATTCACTTTCAAAAAAAAGATTTAAAGTTTTTGGAGCTCTCTTGACAAGGAACTTATAACTGAGAAACAGATAAGGAAT
>CAMLFI010000212.1 GCA_946479225.1 uncultured Mucilaginibacter sp.
TTGTCGTCGGGATGAGACGTAGACACTAGCCGGCGTGTTGACGTTATTTACTGCGACTCTGGCGTAGTAAAAGGCCGGATGCTAACGCCTTTACTTATTAAATACTCCACAGATAAGCCTTATGATGTTATGCCCGATGGCGTTAAGGTAATATCATTTGATAAATTTGGCAAAGAAGAAGGAAATATCGTTGCCGACTCGGCTGTTCAGCTGGAGAACGAAAACATCACTAAGTTTTATAAAAATGTTATTGTAACTAGTTCAGATGGCACTACCTTCAAATCTGAAGAAATGATATGGGATCAACCTAAAAAGATCATCTACTCTAACCAGCGGGTTGAGATGCACAGGCCTAATGGCGATGTAACTTACGGAGTAGGTTTTACCAGCGATGATAAGCTGGAACATCCGGAAGTTAAGGGTGCAACAGGCGAATTTGAGGTCCCTGAAAATCAAATGCAATAGCCTTATTTTGAGTTAAAAAATTGTATTATATAATTTTACCAAAAGTTGTATCTTGCGCCCTCTTTTAAAGAAAAAAGTTTCATTAAAATATTATAGATCAATATGGGTATAATGGGTTATCTGCGCGAGCGGATGGGTAAAATTGTAGCAGGTGTAATAGGCGTATCGCTTGTGGCTTTCGTTATAACTGAGGTTGTGCAATCGGGCGGTTCTTTTTTTAAAGACGATAATAGCACTATAGGCGAAATATTTGGTACAAAGATACCATATGTTGAATTTACAGAAACGGTTGAGCAAAACAGCAACCAGTTTAAACAGCAATCAGGTCAAAACAGTCTGTCTCCGCAAATAACGGCTTACGTACAAGAAAACACCTGGAACCAGATGTTAAGTAAAGCCATGATAGAGCACGAAGCTGAAAAAATTGGTTTACTGGTTACGGGCGACGAATCACAAGCTATGATCAGCGGAAATAACCCAAGCGCCGAAATAGTACGGGCTTTTACAAACCCGCAAACAGGCCAGTTTGACAGGGCTAACCTTAGCGCAACAATAAACAAATTGCGCGTAACACCTGATACAGATCCGGACAAACAACGATGGAACAAGTTTGTAGAAGAACTGATCCAAAACAAACTTGCCGAAAAATACATGTCTGCCCTGACCAACGGATTATATGTTAATTCGCTTGAAGCAAAAGACGATTATGAGGCTAAGAACAAACTGGCTAATTTTAAGTATGCCGTTCTAAACTATCAAACTATTGAGGATAGCAAGGTTACTATAACTGACGCTGACTACAGCAGCTATTATGAAGAGCATAAAAACGAATTCAAAAATCCGCAGGAAACACGTACGCTGGAGTATGTAAGCTTTAACGGTGCGCCGTCAAAAGCAGATTCAGCTGTAGTAAAAACTCAGGTTGAAAAATTAAAAGCCGAGTTTGCAGCTTCAACTAACGACTCGTTATTTGTGCAGATAAATTCTGAAAATAAACAACTTTTTACTTACAAACATAAAGGCGAATTGGGCAGTGGCTTAGATTCTGTAATGTTTAATGCAGCGCCTGGCTTTGTGTACGGCCCTTACCTGCAAAACGGGTATTATGCATTGGCTAAACTGGTCGACTCAAGAGTTGGTCCGGATTCGGTTACAGCTAAACGCATTGTGCTAAGTCCTGTTGACGGTTTGAAAAAAGCCGACTCGCTAAAAACCCTTATACAAGGCGGTAAATCATTTGCTGACATGGCAAAAACGTACTCACTTGATCAGCAAACGGCTGTAAAAGGCGGTGATATGGGTACTTTTGCCCGTGGAGTTAATGATCCTGATTTTGATGACGCTGCATTTAACGGAAAACCCGGTGATTATAAAATAGTTAATTCACCATACGGTATACAACTTATTTATATAGTTTCTCAAAAAGGCTCTTCGCGTGTTGTTAAGGTTGCCGTTGTTGATAAGCCGTTAACCGCCAGCAGCGAAACACAATCTGCAGCGTACACAAAAGCACAGAACTTTTTGATCTCTACCAATGATGGAGACTTTACAGCCGAAGCTAAAAAAGCAGGCCTTGAGGTAAAAACTGCTGATGACGTTACCGGAGTTTCGGCATCATTACCGGGTGTTGAAAGCGCGCGCGAATTGGTAAGATGGGCATTTAATGCTGATAAGAACGCTGTTTATGACCAGGTTTACACATCAGGCGATCAATATGTAGTTGCTCGTTTAACTGCAATTAAACCAAAGGGTATTTTAGCACTTGATCTGGTTAAAAAACAAATTGAGCCAATGGTGAGAATTGAGGTTAAAGCGAAAATGCTTACTGATAAATTTAGCGCAGCATTAAGTGGGGCATCAACAATTGAGCAGGCAGCACAAAAAGCAGGCGCAACGGTTACTCCCGTTCAAAATATTGTATTTGCCAACCCAATGATTCCGGGCGGTGGTGCCGAATATAAATTGATAGGAACCATATTTGGTTCTCAGGTAAATAAATTATCTAAACCGGTTACCGGCCAGCAGGGCGTTTATATTTTTGTAGTTAATAGTTTTGTTAATCCGGCCGCTTTGGCTAATACCGTAACGCAAAAACAACAGCTAGCACAAGCATTGGTTCAGCGCTCGCAAGGACAAGCACTTGAGGCCTTGAAAAATAAGGGCAATGTAAAAGATTACAGGGCAAGGCTGTTATAGTTATAAATTAAAGTAATTTTGCATCCGGGATCGCGATAATATCGTAATCCCGGATTTTTTTATTTTACAGATATGGATATACAGGAAAACATAATGAATAAGGTGGCGCAAAGCGGGCTGGTTACATTGGATCCTGCCGACTTTTATACACCGGGCGAGCGCGTGGTATATGATATAAAAGATAACTTGTTTCAGGGCCTTATTTTGCGCGAGAAGGATTTCAGAGAGTTTGTTAAGGAGCATAATTGGACACAATACCAGGATAAAAATGTGGCAGTAACCTGCACTGCTGATGCAATAGTACCGGCTTGGGCGTATTTGTTATTGGCCAACCGTATGGCACCCTATGCTAACGAAGTTGTATTTGGTGATGCGGATATTTTAGAAACTGTACTATTTGTTAAAGCCATAGCTAAACTTAACCCGGAGCAGTACCGCGACCAGCGCCTGGTAATAAAAGGTTGCGGAGATATTGATATACCTGTTGCAGCCTATGTTGAGTTAGGCAAAAAACTTAGTCCCGTTGTTAAAAGCCTTATGTTTGGCGAGCCGTGCTCAACCGTACCCATTTATAAGCGAAAAGATTGATCGGGCTAATACTTCCCAATAAAAATTTAAACTATTATAAGTATTTATGGTCTTAATAATATACCAAAATTAATTGGTTTGCTTTTGTAATAACCTGATAATGAATAAATATATTATTACCATTATACTTTTTATAAGTTGCTTTACGCTTGTAACCGCGCAGGAACTTAAAACTACCGGCGACCCGGTTTTTAAACCCGGTGAAGAACTTAAATATAAATTAAAGTATGGCATATTTACCGGTGCCGAAGCAACCCTGAAAGTTGAAGACGGGGGACAGAAAATAAGCGGACACCCAAGCTACCATATAACTGCCAACGGAAAAACAGCGGGCACCTTTGATGTTTTTTACAAGGTGCGTAATCAGTACGATAGTTATATAGATAAAAACACGCTATTGCCTTACTATTATACCGAAAACAGGCGCGAAGGCGGTTACCGGCATACGGACAATGTGACCTTTAATCATCAGGAAGGAAAAGTTACTGCTGATAAAGGCACGTTCCCGTTTAAGGGAAAGATATTTGATTTTGTATCGGCCTACTATTTCGCCCGCAATCTGGATATATCACAGCTTAAACCCGGCGATAAATTGGATATGCCTTATTTTTTAGAGGACGGCATACATACTTTATCTATTACTTATATAGGCAAAGAACAGGTAAAATGTTCAATGGGTACTTTTAACTGCCTTAAATTTAACCCCACAATTATACCGGGGCGCATATTTAAGAAAGATAGTAAGCTATATTTGTGGATAACAGATGACGGCAACCGTATACCGGTTAAAGCACACGTTGGCTTGATAGTGGGCAGCGTAACAATGGATCTGACAGGAGCAAGCGGACTTAAATACGCCTTAAATCCTGTTAAAAAGTAAAGACATTAAATGATTGAAGTAGGCAGTGTGCTGGTGCACGAAGATGTAGTAAAAGAGAATTTTGTTTGCAATTTGAACAAATGCAAAGGTGCCTGCTGCCTTGAGGGCGACTCCGGCGCGCCGTTGGAAGCCGCCGAACTGGATATCCTGAAAGAAATATATCCTAAAGTTAAGCCTTACATGACTACCAAGGGCATAGCTACCATTGAGCGCGAAGGCACCCACGTTACTGATTTTGAAGGCGACTACACCACACCATGTGTTGATACCAATAAAGAATGCGCTTATGTAATATGGGAAGCCGGTATAACCAAATGTGCAATTGAAAAGGCATATGAAGAAGGTGCTATTAACTGGAAAAAACCCATCTCTTGTCACTTATACCCTATCCGTATAACCAAATACCCTGAGTTTGATGTACTGAATTATGACCGCTGGAGCATTTGCAGCCCCGCCTGTAGCTTTGGCAACGAACTTAAAGTACACGTACATGAGTTTTTAAAAGCCCCGCTGATAAGAAAGTATGGCGCCGATTGGTACACTGAATTAGAAGAAGCTGTTGACTATATTAATACCTCAGAAATTTAAGCCTTAAGCTTTTCTTAAAAAACTCAAATAGCTTTTGTTTGTTGCACCTGTAGCTATATTATCAGCTAATTTAGAGCCGCCATCTAACCGGTTTTACAATTAAATTGAATAATATTGTAATAATTACTTCACAACAATGAAAATAGCTTTAATAACGGGTATCACCGGTCAGGATGGTGCGTACCTGGCTGAATTTCTTTTAAAAAAGGGCTATTTTGTCCACGGAGTAAAAAGAAGGGCTTCATCCTTCAATACCGACCGTATTGACCACCTTTATCATGATCAGCACGAAGGCGGTTTAAAGTTTAAATTGCATTACGGCGATCTGACCGATTCCACTAATCTTATCCGCATCATACAAGAAACACAGCCTGACGAAATTTATAACCTGGCTGCACAAAGCCATGTTAAAGTAAGTTTTGACACACCCGAGTACACTGCTAACGCCGATGGCGTTGGCACCCTGAGGATACTGGAAGCTGTGCGCATACTGGGCATGATCCAAAAAACCCGCATTTACCAGGCGTCAACATCAGAGTTGTATGGTTTGGTGCAGGCTGTGCCACAAAGCGAGACAACACCTTTTTATCCGCGCTCACCTTATGCCGTGGCTAAAATGTACG
>CAMLFI010000213.1 GCA_946479225.1 uncultured Mucilaginibacter sp.
ATACTGGCAACTGATAACTGGCAATTAATAACTGCCAATATCATAAATGCAGGCTCTGTTTTCCTTGGTAATTTAACCCCGGAAGCTGTAGGCGACTATGCATCAGGCACTAACCACACCCTACCAACCAGCAGCTATGCAAGGGCTTATTCAGGTGTATCGGTTGATTCGTTTGTGAAGAAGATAACGTTTCAGCACATTACTCCCGAGGGTATCAACAATATCGGTCCTTCGGTGGAAATATTGGCTGAACTGGAAGGGCTGCATGCGCATAAGAACGCAGTGTCAGTTAGAATGAAGAAATAATAATTGTCACTGCGAAGTACGAAGCAATCGCAAGGATTCAAAGTTCGCGATTGCTGCGCTCGCAAAGACATAACAGTAAAGCAATGTTCGATTTAAATAAAATATTAAGAGAAAACATAAAGAACCTCACCCCCTACTCTTCAGCACGCGATGAATTTCAGGGCGAGGCCAGCGTTTATCTGGATGCTAACGAAAATGCCTATGGCTCTCCGTTGGATGAGCAATACAACCGCTACCCCGATCCGCTACAGTACAACGTAAAAAAGCGCCTTAGTGAAATTAAAGGCGTACCTATCCGTAACATATTTTTAGGTAATGGCAGCGATGAGGCCATTGATATCCTTTTCCGCGCTTTCTGCAATCCGGGTGTTGACAATGTAATAATTGTGCCGCCTACCTACGGCATGTACCAGGTATCCGCCAATATTAATGATGTGGCGTTACGCAGGGTGCCACTTACTGCTGAATATCAACTGAACTTAGAAGGCATTGCCGAGGCGATTGATGAACACACCAAGCTGATCTTCATCTGCTCACCTAATAATCCAACCGGTAACTCTATTAACCGCGATGATATAGAAACACTGTTAGCCAATTTTAATGGATTGATAGTAGTTGATGAAGCGTATATCAACTTCAGCCGCCAAAAAACCTTTATTCAGGAATTAACCGAATATGCCAATTTGGTTGTGTTACAAACGTTGTCAAAAGCATGGGGCCTGGCGGGTTTACGTGTCGGTATGGCCTTTGCCAGCGAGGAGATAATAGAAGTAATGAACAAGGTTAAACCGCCTTATAACATTAACGATGCATCGCAGCAACTCGCCTTAAAAGCGTTGGAAAACGTTGATCAGGTTAACGAATGGATAAAAGAAACGCTGAAAGAACGGGACAATTTAGTCCTCCAGCTTAAAAACTTTGATTTTGTGCTGGATATATACCCGTCAGATGCTAACTTTATCCTCGTAAAAACAACTGACCCCAAAGCTATTTACAATTTCCTTGTTCAACGGGGAATTATTGTGCGCGACCGGTCGAAAGTTGAACTTTGCGAAGGTTCATTGCGCATAACAGTGGGCACCCCTGACGAAAATAGCATTTTGATAAAAAACTTACAGGACTATAAATGAGCAACCTGAAGAAAATACTTTTTGTTGACCGCGATGGTACGCTTATAACTGAGCCTGCCGACGAACAGATAGACTCGTTTGCCAAGCTGGAGTTTTATCCTGGTGCCTTACAATATCTGCCAAAAATTGCTGCGGAACTTGATTACCAACTGGTAATGGTTACAAATCAGGACGGTTTAGGCACAGCGTCTTATCCGGAAGATACATTTTGGCC
Source organism: uncultured Mucilaginibacter sp. (assembly GCA_946479225.1). The sequence goes on from CAMLFI010000213.1 coordinate 1,651, forward strand.
GGTGCACAATTTTATTCTTAAAACTTTTGAGAATGAAGGTGTAAGGTTTTCTGATTTTATTATTGACAGAACCTTTGCTGCTGACAATGCCCCTACCCGCAAACCCGGCACAGCATTACTCACTGAATATTTAAATACTGAAAAATACGATCTTAAAAATTCGTTCACTATAGGTGACCGTCGTAATGATGTGCTGTTAGCTAAAAACCTGGGTGCGAAAGCTATTTGGCTTAATAACAAAACCAACCTGGGCGGCAGTGAATTTACACCCGATCAGGATGCCGGATTAGCAGACGTTGTTGCGTTGGAAACGACTGACTGGAAAGCCATTTACGAGTTTTTAAAGCTCGGCGAACGCGTTTTTGAAAATAGGCGCACCACCAAAGAGACCGATATATCTGTAAAAATCAACCTGGATGGTACGGGCGAAGCTAAAATATCAACGGGCTTGCACTTTTTTGATCATATGCTGGATCAAATAGCACGCCATGGCAGCATGGATCTGGAAATTACAGCCAAAGGCGATTTGCATATTGATGAGCACCATACTATTGAAGATACCGGCATTGCTTTAGGCGAGGTTTTTGCTGCTGCTCTAGGCAATAAAAAAGGCATTGAGCGTTACGGATTTTGCCTGCCAATGGACGATTGCCTGGCACAAGCGGCTATTGATTTTGGTGGACGTGCATGGCTGGTTTGGGAAGCAGATTTTAAACGGGAAAAGGTTGGCGATATGCCTACAGAGATGTTTTATCACTTTTTTAAATCGTTCAGCGATGCTGCAAAATGCAATCTGAACATAAAAGCAGAAGGTCAAAACGAACACCATAAAATTGAAGCGATATTTAAAGCCTTTGCCAAAGCCATAAAAATGGCGGTTAAAAGGGATGTAAATAAGATGGTTTTACCTTCTACGAAAGGTTTATTGTAGAATCAAGATGCAAGAATCAAGAGCCAAGAAAATGGGGCTGTCTTGATTCTTGCGTCTTGATTCTTGATTCTTAAAAAAAATGATCGGAATAATAAGATACGGAGCCGGTAATATATTTTCGCTCACAGCAGCTTTAGACAGGTTGGGGGTGGAATATGGCATGGTATATACCGAGGCTGATCTGGCCAAATACAACCGTTTTATCATTCCGGGTGTAGGGCATGCAGGCGCTGCTATGCAAAAATTACAGCATACTGGATTAATCCCTAAAATAAAGGCGCTTAAAAAGCCTACATTGGGTATCTGTGTAGGCATGCAACTGCTTTCGTCTCACTCTGAAGAGGGCGACGTGGAAATGCTAAGCTTGTTTCCGATGAACACTGTTAAGTTCACCAGCGATGCAGAACACAAGGTGCCGCACACAGGATGGAACAGGGTTTTCTCTGAAAAGCAAAATCCACTTTTTGAAAATATTCCCTACGGTTCACACTTTTACTTTGTACATTCATACTTTATTGAGTATGATAGCGTATTTACTTTAGCCGCAACAGATTACAGCACAAAGTTTTCGGCATCAATTTGGCGGGATAACTTTTATGGCGTGCAATTTCACCCCGAAAAGTCGGGCGTGTACGGCGAAACATTATTATCAAATTTTTCAAAATTATAAGAGACATGTATATCATCCCCGCTATTGATATTTTAAATAAAAAAGTTGTCCGCCTACGCGAGGGCGACTATAACCAGGTTACTGAATATGATGTAACTCTTGAAGAAATGATAGAGAAATATCAATCGAACGGCACCAATTTGATCCATGTAGTTGATCTTAACGGGGCAAAAAACGATTTCTCTAACCAACAGTACCTTTTTGACGTTATTAAAAAAACGGATATGTTGGTACAATACGGCGGTGGTATACGTAGTATTGATAAGGTTAAAGAGTTGATAGATGCCGGCGTGCATCGTGTTATTGTAGGCACTCAGGCTATCACCAATCCAATGTTTTTGGATGAGTTGAGCAAGGCCATTTGTGGCAGAGACAAATGTTCGCATCAGGTTGTTATAGCTATTGATGTGTTAGACGAGGTAATAAAATACTCAGGTTGGATGGAAAGTTCCCCAATCAAACTGATGGATTACGTTGATAAATGCCTGGCTTTAGGTTTTTTCAGATTTTTGTGTACCGATATTGGTAAAGATGGCAAACTTGGCGGTGCGGGGGTTGACTTGTACGCTAAGCTACTTGACCATTCCCCATTTATTAAATTGATAGCATCAGGTGGCGTAAGTTCAATGCAAGACGTTGAAGATCTGAGCCGTTTAAAGGTAGAGTCGTGCGTAGTAGGTAAAGCTATTTACGAAGACCGAATCAGTATTGAGGATGTAAAAAACTGGAATTTGGAATCATTAATGTCAATATAGTTACCAGCCCTTTTTCATAATGTCGTTGCGAGGAACGAAGTAATCGCGAACCTTGCATGACGACTATACTGCTCGCGATTGCCACGCTATCGCTCGCAATGACAAATCCCTATGCTAACCAAACGAATTATCCCCTGTTTAGATGTAAAAGATGGTCGCACTGTAAAAGGTGTGAACTTTGTTGATCTGCGTGATGCCGGCGATCCGGTTGAGCTGGCCTGGAACTACTCTAACCAGGGAGCTGACGAACTGGTGTTTTTAGATATCACAGCCACTCATGAACGCCGCAAAACAATGGTTGAACTGGTAAAATCTGTCGCACGGCAAATAAACATTCCATTTACAATTGGTGGTGGTATTAACGAAATTGCTGACGCTGACGCGCTTTTGAATGCAGGTGCAGATAAAATATCCATCAACTCAGCAGCGGTCCGCAATCCGGCTTTAATTGATGAACTGGCCAAAGCCTTCGGCGTGCAGTTTGTTATAGTTGCTGTTGATACCCGCAGCATGGATGGTAAAAACATTGTACATTTGAACGGTGGCCGCATCCCAACCGAAAAAGAAACACTTAACTGGATACTGGAAGCCGAAAGCCGCGGAGCGGGCGAAATATTGTTGACCTCCATGGATCACGACGGTACAAAGGGCGGATTTGATAATGCTTTTTTAAAGCAGGTTAATAATGCCGTAAACATCCCGGTAATTGCTTCGGGCGGCGCCGGGTCAGTGCAGCATTTTGTGGATGTGTTTGAGCAAACTAATGTCGATGCTGCCTTGGCTGCATCGGTATTTCATTACGGCGAAATACTGATACCTGATTTGAAGGATATTTTAAGGGGTAAAGGCATTGAAGTAAGATAAATTTGAGAACTTGTTATTGCTTCGTACTTCGCAATAACATAGATATAGACAATGAACATAGATTTCAATAAAACTGATGGCCTGGTGCCTGTGGTAATTCAGGATGATAAAACGCTTGAAGTGCTGATGCTGGGTTATATGAACCAGGAAGCGTACGATAAAACCGTTAAGGAAAACATCGTCACCTTTTTCTCGCGCTCAAAAAACCGCCTTTGGACAAAAGGTGAAACCAGCAACAATTTTCTGCATGTAAAAAACATACATATTGATTGCGATAATGATACTATTCTTATAAAAGCTTCGCCAGACGGACCTACCTGCCACACCGGTGATCGTAGCTGTTTTAAAACGGATTATAATCAGAATTTTATAATGCAATTGGAGCAGATAATAGCGGACAGATACGAAAATCCGCAGGAAGGCTCCTACATTAATAAATTGCGCGGCAAAGGGCTTAATA
>CAMLFI010000214.1 GCA_946479225.1 uncultured Mucilaginibacter sp.
GCACCCACGCCCGCTGCTAATCCAAAAGCCGCGCCTTTGGTCAGCAAATTTTTCCGGCGGCCCCAACCTATCATACTATAATAAGCCGCGTTACTTATTACATCGGCCGCAAGGGTGCCCGCAAATAATACGTTGCCTTTAAGCGGTTTGGCACCAAGGGTTGTTAATCCTTTGTTCAGAGCTTGTTCGCCCACCAGGTCAACCCTGGGCGCATTATCAATAAATTGTTTTAATGTTTGATGAACAATATTTAACGCGGCTGCACCTGCAAAGCCGCCTAAAGTGTTATTTAAAGTTTTCATAGGTACGTAATTCATTGAAAACTTATAAGCCAATACAATGCCAATATCAACCATTGGTATATACGGACTCATTGCTATAAAACATTGATCGTTTTTGTCGGTTTACTATATTATAATATATATACTATGGAAACGAAAGATCTTAATAGCCCGGGAGGGCAGGACAAACGCCCCGATTTTTTAAAAGATACGCCCGAGATTGAAAAGTTTGGTGATGAAGTGGACGCAACGTTTACCGATGAGAACTATTCCGACCTCGGTAATCAATCGCAAACAGGTGCCGCTACTAATAATAGTGATCTGGATATAGAGCCGGAGTCTGACGGTGATGAAAGCATTATAGGCACTGATGATTAGTAAACAAAAAGGGGCGGTAATTTTACCGCCCCTTTTTGTGCTAAAGAATATATGTTTAACAAACCGAAGCCGGGTTAGGATAATTATCGGTTTGATCTTCCGCAACATTATCTAAACATTGAAAGTCTTTTTCTATTAAAAGAGAAAGCTTATTGTGAACGCCATCAAATCCCACTTTCTCCGGTGTTTCCCATTCTGCCGCCATTTGCTCCGGCATATATAATGTTATGGTATTTTGAGCAAAACTCGCGTTAAGTGTAGATTCACCGTACTTTTTTAACGCGTAAACCAATTTTTGCGCGCCAAAATCAACAGTTTCCTCCAAATAGCCCGTTTTTATAAACTGCTCTACATCTGTTTTGCTCAATCTGTACCGAATTGAGTTGCCTTTTATCCTTATTTTCATAATTTCTTGTCGTTAGGGTCGCTTATTTACCACATTATTTGGTCGATTGTGATAATTTATATGTTTTATTTTAGTCTTTGTGCGATTTTAAAACGTATTGATGTGTTTTTCCAATACATTTTTTGTAATTTTTATTAATTTGTTAAAAAGGACTACATTTTTATGTGTTAAATTATTATCATTTTTATGTTTATCGTATTTTGCTATTAAATATTTAACAAATCTATGTTTTAAATCAATGTAAATGTTAGTTTTTGTCAAAAATGTGCATAAATTATATGATCAAAATGGGGTAAAAATTGCAAATGTGATTTTTTTTGTATAAAATTGCTATGCAAACACAATAATTGGTCGCATTTTTATTGTGTTAGTCATAAAAAGTTTAAAGAAAATGGAAAAATCAACAGTTGTAGTAATTGGAAATGGGATGGTTGGTTACAAGTTCTGTGAGAAGCTTGTCAATAAATCATCAAACTTCAACATTGTAGTATTTGGCGAAGAGCCGCGCCCGGCTTATGATCGCGTTCACTTAAGCGAATATTTTAACGGTAAGTCTGCCGAGGAGCTTTCGATGTCTTCGAGCTCATGGTATGCCGATAATGATATTACGCTTCATCTTGCTGATCCGGTACAAGACATAAACCGGATAACTAAAACAGTTCATTCGCTTTCGGGTATTACCATAAAATATGACTATCTGGTTTTGGCGACGGGCTCATCTGCCTTTGTCCCGGATATTCCAGGGGTAGAAAAGGAAGGGGTATTTGTTTATCGTACCATTGAAGACCTTGACCTTATTAAAGCGTACGCAGCTAATGCAAAGACCGGTGCCGTAATGGGCGGCGGTCTTTTAGGTTTAGAAGCGGCTAAAGCACTGATAGATCTGGGTATTGAGCATACACATGTAATTGAGTTTGCTCCGCGCCTTATGCCAAGGCAGATCGACTCGGCAGGTAGTGGTATGCTGCAAGCTAAATTGGCGGAACTAGGATTAAGTATACATCTTAATAAAAGCACATCATATATAGGTGGCGAGCACAAAGCCGAATCATTGAATTTTAACGACGGCAGCGAATTGCCGATTGATATGCTGGTAATATCAGCAGGTATACGCCCGCGCGATGAACTGGCTAAACTGGCCGGCCTACATGTTGGCACCCGCGGTGGTATTTTGGTTGATGCTAAAATGCAAACCAGCGACGAAAGTATCTTCGCTATTGGTGAGTGCGCGTTATATGAAGGCATGATATATGGCCTGGTAGCACCTGGTTATGAAATGGCCGATATTGTGGTATCGCAATTAACCGGTGGCAGCAAGCTGTTTTACAGCTATGACATGAGCACCAAACTAAAACTTATTGGTGTTGATGTTGCCAGCTTTGGCGACGCATTTGTTACCGAGCCTGATTGCCGCACTATAGTTTTTGAAGACACCCACAAAGGCATTTACAAACGCATTAATATTACTACAGACGGCAAGTACCTGCTAGGTGGTATTTTAATTGGGGATGCAGATGCTTACAATATGTTACTGCAAACAGTTAACAACAAATTGGTGCTTCCGCCAAATCCTGAAGATCTGATATTAGGATCAAGGGGTGGCGCAGAAAGCGAAGGCGCAGGCGTAATGAATTTGCCTGATGACGCGTTGATCTGCTCATGCGAGGCGGTAAGCAAAGGAGCAATTTGCTCATCAGTTACTGATTTGGGTATTACCACTGTTGATGGCATTAAAAAATGCACTAAGGCAGGCACCGGCTGCGGCGGCTGTATCCCAATGGTGAAGGACCTGGTAAACGGTACATTAAAAGCCAACGGCGCTTACGTTAAAAACACCATTTGCGAGCACTTTGATTACTCGCGCCAGGAGCTGTATGACCTGGTAAAAATGAACCAGTTGAAAAACTACGATCTGGTGCTTGACCATTTTGGTAAAGGCGATGGTTGCGAAACCTGTAAGCCAATGGTGGCAAGTATCCTATCCAGCTTGTGGAATGAAGTAATTGTAAAACAATCAACTATACAAGACAGCAACGACCGTTACCTGGCTAACATACAAAAAGGTGGTACCTACTCGGTAGTGCCACGTATCCCGGGCGGCGAGATCACTCCTGATAAATTAATAGTAATTGGACAGGTTGCTAAAAAGTATAACCTGTACACCAAAATAACCGGCGGACAGCGCATTGACTTATTCGGCGCCCACGTTAGCGATCTGCCTTTAATTTGGGAAGAACTTATAGAAGCCGGTTTTGAAAGCGGTCACGCTTATGGCAAGGCACTGCGTACCGTAAAAAGCTGCGTAGGTAGTACCTGGTGCAGGTTTGGTTTGCACGATAGCGTATCATTTGCCATTGAGGTGGAAGACAGGTACAAAGGCATCCGTGCACCGCACAAACTTAAAGGTGGTGTAAGCGGATGTATCAGAGAGTGTGCTGAGGCGCAGTCAAAGGATTTCGGCATCATCGCTACAGAAAAAGGGTGGAACCTGTATGTATGCGGTAATGGTGGATCTAAACCACAACACGCGCAAATATTAGCAACTGATATTGATAAGGATACGCTGGTTAAATACCTGGATAGGTTTTTAATGTTCTACATAAAAACTGCCGATCCGCTTACCCGTACCGCTACCTGGCTTAACAAAATGGAAGGCGGCATGAGCTATCTGAAAAATGTAATTATTAATGATAGCCTGGGTATTTGCGAAAAACTGGAAGAAGAAATGCAGTTATTGGTAAACACTTACCACTGCGAGTGGAAAGAGGTAGTTGAAAACCCTGAGCTCCGTAAAAAATTCTCACACTTTGTTAACGAGCCCGCTCAGAAAGATCCGAGCGTAAAGTTTGAGGAAATGCGCGGACAAGTGAAAGCTAATTGGTAATAAGAATAAGGGCAATATAAAATCTCGATAAAAAATAGACAACATGGAAACACTAACAGCACTTGATTGGATCCCGGCCTGCTACATTGATGATGTTCCTGAAAATGGCGGGGTTTGCATGAAGCATGGCGAAGAGCAAATAGCCATTTACAATTTTAGCCGTCGCAACGAATGGTATGCTACACAAAACCTCTGTCCGCATAAACAGCAGATGGCGCTTTCACGCGGCATGATAGGCAGTGCGGGTGAAGATTGTGAACCTAAAGTGGCTTGCCCTTTTCACAAAAAAACTTTTTCGCTTTTAAGCGGCGAGTGCCTGAGCGGCGATGATTATCAAATAAAAACCTACCCTGTAAAAGTTGAAGATGGAAAAGTGTATGTAGGAATCGCAAAAGAATAATACCCCCACACCAATATAAAAAAAGCCCTGCCGGGAGGTCGCATTCCCAAACAGGACTATTACAGTTTTATCGCTTTCACAAACTAAAAACTCACCAAATGTATAAAAACGTACTCAAACAATGCAGACTTTTTACAACAATTGTAATTTTTACCTGCCTCTCGGCATATAATGCCACCGCTCAAATGACCTTAAACGGACAAATAAGGCCGCGTGCAGAATCAAGAAACGGATTTGGAAACCTTGTTTTAAAGGACTCTAAAAACGCTGGTTTTGTATCACAACGAACAAGATTAATTTTTGGATATAAATGGGACAGACTAACTGTTGGTGCCAGCATACAGGATGTACGCGTGTGGGGCGCGGATGCATCTTCAACATCGGCTACTGACAACAGACTGTTCTTACACGAAGGTTGGGCCGAGCTTACGCTGGCCAACAAAGCCGATACGACCATCGGTTTTAAATGGTTTGACCAATTGTCATTAAAAATAGGCCGTCAGGAATTGATCTATGACGATTCCAGATTGATTGGTAATCTAGACTGGTTGCAACAAGGCCGCCGCCATGACATGGCTTTATTAAAATTGATGCACCACGGATGGCAAGTTGATTTAGGTTATGCTTATAACCAAAACAGCGACGCTTTTGGTTTAACTAATACAGATTATGTACCGGCAAACTTACCGGCTACTGTAAAAAATTCTTTAGGCACTTTAGTTGCCGCTCCGGCAGGTATGCTTCCACTGGCCCCCGGTGGGAGCGCTGCCAATAACAGTGCAAAAACAGGCACACCTGTTTTTGCCAACCCGCCGGGCACCAATGGTGCTACACAGCAATACAAATCCTTCACAAGTTTGTACGTCAGCAAAAAGTTTGATCAAACGAAGGTTTCAGGGCTGTTTTTTAACGACAGATTTGGAAAATACCGTTTAGACTCTGTAGGTACCGCTGCGACCGGTTACGTATACGG
>CAMLFI010000215.1 GCA_946479225.1 uncultured Mucilaginibacter sp.
GTCAACATCGCCTTTGGCTTTTTTCTGAATTACCACCGCGCGGCCATCATCCAGTTTATCTAACTGCAACACTTTTTCGTAAGGCAGTTTTGTGAAGGCTGTACCACCAGAGCCCGGTATTGGCGTGGTTAACGATTCTTTAAATTGTTTAATATCATTGTAGCCAACTTTAGCCGCGGGGCGGGCACTGTTTGCCATCACAAGGTAATTCTGGTCCGACCCTTTCAGCCAGATCATATCTGTAGGCGTATTCATATTGCCCATCTCGGCAATGGTACGACCTTTAACGTGCGCACCTGCTTTCAACTCATCCATTGCGAAAAGCACAAGTGGGGTACAGGTATAGCTGGCCACCATGTATTCTTTTCCATCAATTGTAGTTGTAGTGAAAGTACGTATCGGCGAAGTAGTTTCGTACTTGCCATGAGAAGTGTGATACATTTCTAAACTTGCTTCATCTTGCTTGTTAGCGGTAAACGGAAAGCTGATAGTGCGGAATGATGAGCTAAACTCCTTATTGCTTAAACCGCTCACCATTAATTTACCATCGGCAAAGCCCATATCAGATATAGAAGTTAGGCGCTTTAAATTTCCACGGCCGTCTTTCTCCTCCGGTCCGGCAACGTTGTTAAGTGCCACGGTTGAGAAGTTAACATCCTTTAGTGAAACCGATTTTATTTGATTATCAGCACTCATTGAAAGCAGCACCGGGGTACCATCTGCGCTTTTAACAGCTACATACAGATTTTTTGAAACCGGGTTAACAGCCATATCTGTAATGGTGATATTCTCTTTTGTTGTACCTAAAGCAGCGGCTATTTTTTCGTCTATTTTAGGCATGTCAAAAGCCTTAACCGTTGCCGGCTTTTTAGTGTCTTTAGTATCAAAGGCAACAACACTCGCGTTTTTCGAGTCGCCAATAAACAAAACGCCGTTAGGGCCGAAAGTTAAAGCAGTGGTAGATTTTACCTCGGGTGTGCCATTGGTAAAACCATAAGGTAACGCGGGTTTGTGGTTAATACCTGCAAAGAGCAACACGCCAACTATGGCAGCAGTACTCAGTAAATAGATCTTTTTCATTGCATAAATGTTAAATAGGTTCCTTTTCAGATTCGGGGTGGTTCATAACAAATATAATATATGCTGATGCCCAATTGTTTAAATAAATTACTGATAACAAGAATATTACAATCTGCAAAGCCGGCTTACCAACTCCGAATGCTGCGGATATTGCTGGGTCATATCCACTTTTTTAGCCATCTTAAATTCGCCAAAATCAAAGCCCGGCGCTACCGCGCAGCTTACCAGCACGTAGCCCTTTGCGCCCGGCAGCTCGGCGGCAAACCATTGCCCGGCCTCCACCACAACCTGCAGGTTGCCGGTAGCTTTATCAGATAACTCGCGGGTGGCTAATGCACCATTGGCATCAATAATATGGATATGAAGGGGCGATCCCTTATGAAAATACCATATCTCGTCAGATTCAATACGATGAAAGCCTGAAAAATCTGCGTCGCTTATCAAATAGTAAATTGATGTACATGCCTGTTTTAACCCCGCCGGCGGATTGCGGAGCACCTGCTTGTTAGACCGATAAGCCTCTTTATAAAAGCCACCTTCGGGATGTGGGGTAAGCTGAAGATGCTTAACCCAGTAATTTGAGTCTTCTATTGTCATAATCAGTTAATTGGCAGAACTAATGTACGGATATTTGACAAAACATAATCAGATTAATAAATGCATGTGTTTCACAAAATATACGAAACACATGAAACGGCCAATAAGCAAAAGTCGCTGATTATTAACACATTAACATCTCAATATGAAACGTTTGAAACAGCAATATCTTCACATTTTTTGATACTATGTTCACATATTATCACATAATTAGCTAATAATCAAACCATTAATCTTAAAAGAGGAAAAAGCAATTAATGAAACGCTTTTGAAACGCCTAACCCGCCTTATTTTTTGGAATACTGCCTGTAGTTGATCAGCAACACGCTTAAAAGAATAATACCCAAACCGAGCAATTGCCACATAGAAATTTGCTCATTACCTACCCAAACGCCCAGCAAAACCGCAATTACCGGGTTAACATAGGCATGGGTGCTCACCTGCGTGGCGGGCCGTACCGAGAGCAGCCACACATAAGCAGTAAAAGCTATAATAGAACCGAATACAATTAAAAAAGCTATAGCCAACCAGGCCTGTGTTGGTACGGCAGCCGGATCAAAACCAGCAAACTCATTGTGGATAGCGCTTATAGGCAAATACACAACGCCGGCCGCCAACATTTGCCATGCGGTTGTTAAACGCGCCGGACTACTACCCGGCCTTCTTTTTGAATATAAACCACCCAGGGCCCATGCACCCGGACCAAATATCAGCAGACCTAAACTAATAAGCTGCGCCTGCGTAAAATCTCCATGCAGCGATTGTATTATCGCTTCGCCGAAGAGCAGGCATACGCCCGCGAAACCTATTACAAGGCCGCCAACGGTGCTGGCGCTGTGCAGGTTCTTCTTCCAGTTGGGTTTGTCCAGTATCACAAACCACAGCGGACCAATAGAAACTACTATAGCCACCATAGCGCTGGGTAAGGTGCGTTCCGCCCATATAACTATGCCCATGCCGCCAATCAGCATAAGGCAGCCGCTAACGGCAGCTGTTGCCACATCGCGCTTAACCCAAAGCTTGTCGCCTTTAATAGCACACCAGGCCAGCATTAAGCTGCCTGCTATTATAAAACGCACGGCACCCATTAAAAACGGCGGGAAGCCGTTAATAGCAACCTGTATAAAAAAGTAAGTGGAGCCCCAAACAACATACACCAGCGCGAATGCGATGACTACCCAAAGGGTTGGCGCATGTTTAGTATTGGTTGTCATTGGGTGGTTAAATGCTTAAACCGCAAGATGTGAATATTCTTTGTGATTAGCGAAACGCTTTCATCATCCGGAAGTAAAGGATTCAGATTTAGCTACATGAAGGGGTGGCTCAGAGCCGGGGTGAGCCCCCCTGAGCCACCCGGAAACCGTCGTGGAATCGCGTAGAGCCACCCGCGATACCCAACAAATACATCATTATTGGCTAATTGAAGGTGGCTCTGAGCCGGGGTGAGCCACCGTGAGCCACCCACAACGAGGTAGGTATAGGCCCCTGCTTAATAGTGTCTCAGTTCGAATTTAATTAGGTGGCGGCAGGGCTCCTATTTGCATCATTAGTCCCATTAAGTCGGGTTGCCCATATTCTGTTACGATCTTACCATCCGACAGATGGTAAATATTAATAGCCTTTACCTTAATTGATTTACCGGTAGCCGGAACGCCATAGAAAGCGCCGTCATGCGTCCCTGTCATTGTGAATAAAGCCGCTACCTTATTTTCATCTAAAACGAGGTCGTCTATTGTCCATTGAATATCAGAAAAGCCACTTCGCATCATTCCTATAATCGCCATGTACCCTTCTAATCCTTTCAATGGTTCAGGCCGTCCGGGTACGTGAAAAATTGCATCAGGCGAGATAAGTTCTTCACCGAGATTTGCATCTGCTGTATTTATGAACCGGACAAATTTGTCCATAAATGCTTTATTGTCTGTTGCCATGTGTTATGAGTTAAATTAAGCCAGTTGTTAGCTTGCTCAATTTATGAATAATCGACCAATAAACAGTAGCTTTATTTTGTTGAGGATGTGTAAAACTTTATGTGAAACATCCTTTTACCTCCCACCTTTTACCTTTCACCTCCAACAATCGTATATTTGTATATGAATACTGCCGATCTGTTATTACGCGCTTCGCAATTTGATTTTTTGAGTATGGAAGAGGGCGTATATCTTTACCACAATGCCCCTACTGCTGATTTGGCTTATGTTGCTAACGAGCTCCGTAAAAAGCAGGTACCACATGGCAAGGTTACCTGGCAGATAGACCGGAACGTAAACACTACCAACGTTTGTATAGCCAACTGCAAGTTCTGCAATTTCTTTCGCAGGCCGGGCCACGAGGACAGTTATATAACCGATATTGAAACGTATAAGCAAAAAATAGAAGAAACTTTCCGTTATGGCGGCGACCAGCTTTTACTGCAGGGCGGCCATCATCCCGATCTGGGCCTTCAATTTTATACTGATCTGTTCAAACAATTAAAAGAGCTTTATCCTTCGCTTAAACTGCATTCATTAGGTCCGCCGGAAATTGCGCATGTTGCCAAATTGGAAAACATGAGCCATTATGATGTGCTCAGCGCCATGAAAGCCGCCGGCCTGGATTCTTTACCGGGTGCGGGTGCCGAAATATTGAACGACCGTGTGCGCCGCCTAATATCAAAAGGTAAATGCGGCGGCCAGGAGTGGCTGGATGTAATGCGTGCCGCGCATCAGCTTAACCTGCCATCATCGGCAACAATGATGTTTGGACACGTTGAAACTATAGAAGAGCGCTTTGAGCATTTAGTTTGGATCCGCGAGGTACAGTCCGAAAAGCCCGAAGGCCATTACGGCTTTGTAGCCTTTATTCCATGGCCGTTTCAGGACGATGGAACGTTGCTGCGTAAAGTTCGTGGCATAACCAATAATGTATCGGGCGACGAATATATTCGCATGATAGCTCTAAGCCGCATCATGCTGCCTAATATTAAAAACATTCAGGCATCATGGTTAACCGTTGGCAAGCAGGTAGCACAGTTGTGTTTGCATGCGGGCGCTAATGATTTTGGTTCTATCATGATTGAAGAGAACGTGGTATCTGCCGCAGGCGCGCCTCACCGTTTTACCGCTAAAGGCATTCAAAATTCAATTGCCGAAGCTGGCTTTGAACCACAGCTGCGGAATCAGAAATATGAATGGCGCGAAACACCTGCCGAGTTAGAAGAGCAGGTTATTAATTATTAATAAAAGCAAACCCTATATTAAGCAAGAAAGGGCACCTCTCAGTGCTCTTTCTTACTTTCAGACACGCTTAATACATAACCGGCGAAGTTTATCGCTAGCTTAAGTTTTGAGATGTAGCAAAGCTATGCAAGGTTTCAATATGGTGAGGAACTGTAAGCCCGCTGGCGTCTCGTTGCTGCTGGAACTGAACAAATGACGGTATGTTCAGCACCTGTTCCTGAATTTGCTTGTTGGCATAACTTGATATGTGAACAAACGTAGTTTCGTCATCAAGTATATATACATCGTACTTAAAATCCACGCTATTCATTGCCTTAAAATCAGCCATAAAAACATTAATGTTTTCTTTGTTTTTGGCTACAAATTCTTTCTTTACTCCGTAGGTTACTTTAACTGTTATCATCTTTTTTT
>CAMLFI010000216.1 GCA_946479225.1 uncultured Mucilaginibacter sp.
GGAAATATCTATCGTGCGTAACCATCAATATGGTTTTGTTGCCTTCGGTAAGCAGCTTCTCTAGCCACTCAATGGTATCAATATCCAGATGATTGGTAGGCTCGTCTAAAACATACAATTCCGGGTCCTCAATCAGTAATCTTGCTAACGCAAGCCTCTTTTTTTGTCCGCCGGACAGCGTGTCTATTTTCTGGTTAAGATGATGGATGTCCAATCGCCCCAAAATGGTCTTTATTTTATATTCATATTCCCAGGCATCGGTCTCGCTAAGCTCTTCCATTACTTTTTCGAGGGCTTTCGCATTTTCCGGGTCGTTTTCCAGTAACTCCTCATACTTGCGGATAGCCTGCTGCTGTACGTTATCAGCATGGAAAATATAATCGCTAATAGTAACAGAGTTTTTAAAACCCGGGTCCTGCTCCAGGTAGCCCATCCTAAGGTCACGGCTTTGTACCACTTTTCCTTCGGTTGGGGCCAATAAGCCGGCCAGGAGCTTTAGCAAAGTAGATTTGCCCGCACCGTTTATACCAACCAAGGCTACCCGCCTGCCGCGGTTAATGCCAATGGTTTGGTTTTTAAATAGCCAATTGTCATGAAATGAATGTCCGATATTCTCGGCAGATATATAAGTACTCACGCGTTTCCCTTTATTTGATCGGTTGTATATACAGATACACCTTTCTTTTCTTTTAATGACAGTTTATACATTGCTTTAGCTACGGTTAGCCCTGCAATGCTTCGATATTTTTTTAAACCGCCAATCAGCAGCGGCTCAATAATTTTTAAAACAAACGAAGCTACTCGCTCCCCGGTCCTTTGATTTTTTCTTCGTCCGGTTAAAAGGGACGGTTGATAAATAAACAGGCTATCAACACCGGCGTTTTTCAAGTCGCTCTCTGTTTTGCCCTTTGTTTTTAAATAAAAATTAGATGACGATTCATTCGCGCCTATTGCAGACACAAAATGAAATTGCACCACCCCCTTAGCTCTGGCAGATTTAGCCAGATTAACCGGGTAATCGTGGTCTATTTTATAATACACCTCCTTATCCGGCGTTTTTTTCAACGTTGTGCCTAAACAACAAAATAACACGTCGCCTTGCAAATACTGTTCATATGAGCCTACATCGTCAAAATCCACTATCTCCTGCTGCAGTTTTCTATGCTTTGTTTTTAACCTCTTCCTGCCAAGGCTGATAACTTTTTCGTATTCGTTATAATGCAGCAACATAGTCAGCAGCTTACTGCCAATTAGTCCGCTTGCGCCCGTGATAATTGCGGTTTTGGTCATTATGAACAAATTTCTTCGCGCAAAAATACACATAAAAATAATTGGAATAAATATTGTGTGTTTAAACACATAAAGGAGACAAATGAAAACAATATTCTATCCCGCTAATGAGCGTGGCACAAGCGATCATGGATGGCTTAAGGCAAATTTCTCATTCAGTTTTGCATCATATTATCATCCCGATAAGATACATTTTGGTGCATTGCGTGTTTTAAACGACGACATTATAGCCGGCGGAATGGGTTTTGGAACACATCCGCATGATAATATGGAGATAATTACCATACCACTTGCCGGTGCGTTGGAGCACAAGGACAGTTTGGGCAATAAGGGGGTTATACATGCTGGCGAAGTGCAGGTTATGTCAGCAGGTACCGGTGTGCAACATTCCGAGTTCAATCATTCAAAAACGGAGGCAGCAAATACTTTGCAGATATGGCTTTTTCCGCGAGAGAGAAATGTGGAGCCGAGGTATGATCAGAAAGACTTTTCCGCATCATTTAAGCAAAATGAGCTGACTATGCTTATATCGCCCGATAAAAACGCCGATTCGCTTTGGATCAACCAGGATGCAACATTTTCTATGGGAAGTTTTGATGCCGGGCAGCAAATAAATTATAACATTACCCGCCCCGAAAACGGCGCGTACCTATTCGTTTTAGAAGGTGCGGTGAAAATAAACGACCAGGTACTAAACAAAAAGGACGCCATTGGTGTTTATGATATCAGTTCAATTGTTATTGATACTCAGGAAAGTACCCGATTACTTATTATTGACGTACCAATGCTGTAAAGCCGAGCCCTCCTATCTGAGATCATCCAGTTGAATTTCGAAAACAAATAATCAAAACTTTGTTTTTAGTAAAATTTAAGATATGATCCTATGGAGAATGATATAGCAATTCCGGGGTGGAAAAAGTGGCTGGAAGATATTGGCGAGCAGGTAACATTTTTCACCCGGTTTATCAGAAATATTTTTGCCGGCGGCTTTGAATGGTCAGAGTTTGTACGCCAGTGTTATGAGATAGGATACCGGTCAATGACCTTGGTCGGTATCACATCTTTTATAATGGGTGTAGTACTCATTTTACAGCTTCGGCCCACCCTGGTTGATTTTGGCGCTGCCAGCATGCTGCCTAAAACGCTTTCTGTATCATTTATACGCGAGATTGGGCCTGTAATTATAGGCATTATCTGCGCGGGCAAAATAGCATCAAGCATTGGTGCCGAGCTGGGTAGCATGAAAGTGACTGAACAGCTGGAAGCCATGGAGGTATCAGGTGCCAACCCAACGCAATACCTGGTAGTTACCCGCATATTGGCCACAACCCTTATGGTGCCCGTGTTGTCGCTTATTGGCGACGCAATAGGCCTGTTTGGGGGGTATCTTGCCATTAATCTGAATGATCATATGAGCCTGTCGCTGTACTTCAAAAAGGTTATAGCCGGATTAGACTATACCGACTTCATTCCGGCGCTTGTCAAAACTATTTTCTTCGGCTTTGCTATCGGCTTTGTAGGCTGCTATAAGGGCGTAAACTCAAGTAAGGGAACTGCCAGTGTAGGTATAGCAGCCAATTCGGCAGTAGTAACGGCGTCGTTATGGATTTTTGTTATTGACGCCATTGCCGTACAAGTAACCAGTTTATTGTTTTACAGGTAATATGGAACAACAAACTACAATAGCCAATCCAAAGCAAACTACCGGTAAACCATCGGACGAGATTGTTATAAGCATTAAAGGCCTTAAAAAATCATTTGGCTCAAATCATGTGCTTAAAGACATTAACCTGGAAGTTAAACGAGGCGAGAATGTGGTTGTATTGGGCCGTTCAGGCCAGGGAAAATCTGTTACCATTCAATGTATTGTTGGTATGCTAGCGCCCGACGAGGGTAAGCTTTGCGTATTAGGTAGCGAGGTAAGTGAAATGGAAGAAAAGGAACTAAAGGAGTTGCGAACCAAGATCGGATTTCTGTTTCAAAGCGGCGCTTTGTATGATTCTATGACCGTTAGAGAGAACCTGGAGTTTCCGCTAACCCGGGTACTTAAAATAAAAGATCAAACCGAGTTAGACAGCCGCGTTGAAGAAGTATTGGAAGGTGTGGGCCTGGCCGACGCGGCAGAGAAGCTGCCATCCGATCTTTCAGGCGGCATGCGCAAGCGTATTGGCTTAGCCCGAACTCTTATTGTCAAGCCGGAGATAATGCTGTATGACGAGCCGACAACGGGCCTTGACCCCATTACTTCGCGCGAGATAAGTGAGCTTATATTGAGTATGCAAAAGAAATATAAAACAACATCCATCATCATTACGCACGATATGGAGTGCGCCCGAATTACAGCCGACAGGGTTGTAATTATGGAGGATGGTGTATACATAGCCGAGGGTTCATTTGAGGAGCTGCAGCGGTCAAATAACAAAACAGTAAAGGATTTTTTTAAAGACGTATCATGAAAATAACGCAGGGACAAAAAGTAAAAATAGGACTATTCACTGCCCTGGGCCTGTTGGTGCTGGTAGCAGGCGTGTTCTTTATCGGCAACCAAAAAAGCTTGTTCAATTCAACGTTTGGCATTAACGGTGTATTTAACAACGTTAATGGCCTGCAGATAGGCAATAACGTGCGGTTTGCCGGGATAAACGTAGGTGTTGTTGATGATATCCAGATAATTAATGACACCGCTGTGCGGGTTGATCTGATGGTAAAAACAGATGTCAAGAAATTTATTAAACGTGATGCGCGCATGGCTATAGGCAGCGATGGTTTAATGGGCGATAAACTGGTAACTATACTGCCGGGGGGCGCAAATACCACCCAAATGGTTGAAGAGGGATCTCAAATAGCCGCGGTGAACCCGATGGATATGGATAAGGTGATGAACAGGCTGGGTAAAATTGCTGATAATACTGGTAATCTTATTGAAAGTCTGTCAAGCATAGTTGGCAAAATAGATAAAGGCAAGGGCAGTATCGGCAAGCTTTTAAACAGCGATAAGATGGCCTCCGATCTTGAAGGAACCATAACCGAGGCGCGGTCAACCATAAATACCGTGCATAAAACCTCGGCTACATTAAACGAGGACCTTAAAGCCGCGCAAGGCAATTTCTTGCTTAAGGGTTTCTTTAATAAAAAGAAGAAGGCTGAGCAGGCAAAATTAGACTCTATAAAGAAAGCTAAGGAAAACGCGATCAAAGTAGCTGAAAAGGCTAAAAAGGATCAGGCCAAGGCGGCAGAGAAAGCCCAGAAGGAGGCAGCCAAACTTGCAAAGAAGCAACAGGAAGAGGCGGCCGAAGCAGCAGAGAAAGCGCGTAAGGCGGCCGGAAACTAAGAAAATAAAAAAGGCGACTCCGATTAAGAGTCGCCTTTTTGTATCAATATAAAGCGATTATATTTTTGATGTAATAGATGGGTCTAGCGGTACTGTTGCCGAGCGGTAGCGGTGTATTAGCTTGCCATTCTCATCCAACAAAAACTTTTCAAAGTTCCATTTAATTTCGCCTGTAAAATCAGGGTTTTCTGTTTCTGTAAGATACTTAAACAGCGGCGCGATGTCTGCTCCCTTAACGCTGATCTTTTCAGAGATGGTAAATTTAACACCATGGGTTGCAGTGCAAGCTTTTATATCAGCAACTGTACCGGGCTCCTGGTTAGCAAAATTATTTGCCGGGAAACCAATTACAACCAACTTGTCTTTGTATAAGTCAGCCAGTTTTTGTAGATCAGCATACTGCTTGGTATAACCACACTTTGACGCAGTATTAACTATCAGTATTTTTTTGCCTTTGTATTTAGCCAATGAAAAATCATCGCCATCAAGGGTTTTTAATTTAAAATCGTAAACCGAGGCTGGTGCAGCCAGTAATACGAATGCTAACAGGAATCCTAAAAATTTCATTTTCTTATATTTAAAGTAAACAATAGTAACGCGTTAATAACGTAAAATTAGTCAATTAAAAACACGTTTAGTCAAATAATAGTCTTCTTTTAAGCTCATTTTTTTCTTAGCCGC
>CAMLFI010000217.1 GCA_946479225.1 uncultured Mucilaginibacter sp.
CAAAGGGTTTCATCAGCAAAATAAAAGCAGTGGCCATAAAGCCCACGGCAACGGCATTAATACCGCTCATGGAGTTTTTAATACGGGTTATCTTTTTCAGGTCATTCCAGAAAGGAACTATGAAGGTTATCAATATAAAGCCGGGCAGGTTTATTCCTATCACTGCTATAATACTGCCTATAATTTGTCCCCCCACCCCATACTTAGCCATAGCAATACCTCCCAAAAAAGAGGTAAAAGAAAAGGTAGGTCCCGGCAAACCCTGTTGCAGTGCGTAACCTGATAAGAATTCGGCACTGGTTAGATAGTGCTTCATCTCAACAAATTCGGTATACATTAAGGGTATTAAAACCTGCCCTCCTCCAAATATCAAAATGCCGTTACGGTAAAAGTTCTCAAACAACCTGATGGGTAAACTAAAAGGCGATGTACGGTTGATAATGGCACCTAGCGCCGCAAAGGCCAATAAAATACCTATGAAATAAGCCACCTTATTGGGGTTAACGTTAGAGAATAATTTCACCCTCAATTCATTCTCCTGAGGCTGAGTTTCCAACGCTGAAGAAATGATCCCTCCTATCAAAATAAGTATAGGGAATGCATACGGCGATTGTAAAATAAGGGTGGCAATCATTGAGCCGGCCGCGAGCATAGTACTCGTACGGGTTTTAAGGAATCGCTGCGCAAAACTGTAGGTGGCATAGGCTACAATACCTATGGCCATTGGTTGCATATAACGCAATACACCCGCTACTTTTTCATGATTGGAGAACATGCTGTAACTAACTGCAGCTACGCACATAATGGCAGCCGAAGGGAATACCCATATTAAAAAGGTAATAATGGCCATGCGTAAACCACCCACCTTCCAGGCTATTCCTATAAGTGTTTGGGTTGATGAAGGGCCCGGTAAAAGCTGCGCCAGGGCATTCAGCTCAACCAACTCTTCTTCTGTAATATACCTGCGCTTTTGCACAAACTCCCGCAGTAAAATAGCAATATGCGCCTGTGGACCGCCAAAGGCAGTCAGCGTATAAAAAATGATATCGCGTATAAAAAGAAGTTTGCGTTTATTCATAACTGGGTGCTACCAATCTTCGTCATCATCATCTCCAATTGCTTCCCGGTAAACGGCCTGCAATTCAGAAAATGCATGGTTATCCCGTTTCTCTTTGGTTACTTTCATACCAGCCTGGTAAATGTTAATGGCATCTTCCTTACGGCCCAAAGCTTCGTAAAGTTTACCTAAATGATAATATGTACCAATATATCCGGGATGGTTAGTTGTCAGATCCTCATAATAAAACAAGGCTTTATCTACCTCATTTAAACGCAGATACTCGGTGGCAAGCGCGTATTTTAAAAATTCATCATTGGGTTCGCTTTTAAAAAACTCCAGTAGCTTGTCTAATCTGCTTATCTCCATTTTTAAAACTATGCCTTTTTTATCTAAATTTGTAAAAACCTATTTGTCTATGAAAGTACTGGTATGCATAAGTAATGTTCCTGATACCACCACAAAAATAACTTTTACCAACAACAACACGCAATTTAATACAAGTGGTGTGCAGTTCATACTTAATCCGTATGACGAGATTGCCCTTGCGCGCGCTGTTGAGCTTACCGAAGGCAATGGCGGCACAGTAACGGTTATAAACGTTGGAGAAGCATCTACCGAGCCTAACATACGCAAAGCATTAGCCGTTGGTGCTACGGATGCTGTGCGGATTAACGCATTGCCGCTTGATGCATGGTTTGTTGCCAGCCAGATTGCTAATTATGTTAAAGACAATCCTTTCGACCTAATATTAACGGGACGCGAATCTATTGATTACAATGGTTCAAAAGTAGCAGGTATGTTAGGCGAATTGTTAGATATACCATCTGTCTCTATCATAAAAAAAATAGATATTGAAGGAAATAGTGCAATTGTTGAGCGCGAAATTGAGGGCGGAAAAGAGATATTAACTGTACCTCTGCCATTGGTTGCTGGTTGTGCAGAGGGCGTTACAGAACCTAAAATACCCAACATGCGCGGCATTATATCTGCACGTACCAAGCCTTTAACTGTTGTTGAAGCAATTAGTGTAGAAACAAATTCTGTGATCGTAGGTTATGAAACACCGGCACCGCGCGGGCAGGTTAAATTAGTAGCAGCAGATAATCCCGACCAGCTGGTTGGTTTACTGCATGATGAAGCGCGTGTTATTTAAATATCCAAAAAGTTAATTATGTCTATTTTAGTATATGCGGAAAACGCCGGTGGCAGCTTCAAAAAATCAGCTTTTGAAGTTGTAAGTTACGCCCGCGCCATTGCCGACCAAAATAATACCACATTAACAGCGCTTTCTATTGGCGAGGTGGGTGCTTCGGAACTTAAAACACTTGCGCAATACGGGGCAGATAAAATCCTTAGCGTTTCGAACGCAAAACTCAAAAACTTTGTTAATCAGGCTTATGCATCGGTAATTGCCGAAGTAGCAAAAAGCGAGGGTGCCACTATTGTTGTTCTTTCCAATTCCTTTTCGGGCCGTGGGTTAGCGCCCAGGATCGGGGTTAAATTGAATGCAGGCATAGCCGATGGTGTAGTGGCCTTACCGACTCAGGATGGCGGTAAATTCATCGTAAAAAAAACAGCCTTTTCGGGTAAGGCATTTGCTATGGTTGAGTTGACATCAACAAATAAAGTGATCTCACTTACGCCTAACTCTTACAAAATTACAGATAACAGCAAACCGGAGCAGATAGAAGAGTTTAATGCCACGATAAATGAGCCTGATTTTAAGGCGATGCTAACGGAAATTGTGCAGGCTACTGATAAAGTGCCATTGCCTGAGGCAGAGATCATTGTATCCGGCGGACGCGGTCTTAAAGGGCCCGAAAACTGGGGTATGTTAGAAGAATTGGCCGAGGTATTAGGCGCTGCATTGGCCTGCTCAAAACCTGTTTCGGATGCAGGTTGGCGGCCACACAGCGAACATGTTGGACAAACAGGCATAGCTGTGAGCCCAAATTTGTATATTGCGGTTGGAATTTCGGGAGCCATACAACACCTTGCAGGTGTTAGCTCATCCAAAACAATTGTGGTTATTAATAAAGACCCTGATGCACCTTTTTTTAAAGTTGCTGATTATGGCATTGTTGGTGATGCCTTTGAAGTGGTACCAAAATTGATAGCAGCTATTAAAAACTATAAAAAAGCAGCATAAACAAGGAATTAGGTTGTGATGGGTAATAATATGAAAAAAATAGAGCTCGATATCGTCGGGCTATCTTACAGCCAAACACAATCAGGTGCTTATGCGCTTGTTTTGGGCGAAATTAATGGCAGAAGAAGATTGCCCATAATAATAGGCAGCTTTGAGGCCCAAGCCATCGCCATTGAAATTGAAAAAATGACACCCAGCCGCCCGCTTACTCATGATCTGTTTAAAAGTTTTGCCGAAGCTTATCACATCTCCATTCAGGAAGTGATCATCTATAACCTGGTTGATGGTATATTTTACTCAAAGCTGATATGTACCGATGGTAAAAAGAGTTTAGAAATAGATGCCCGTACGTCTGATGCTATTGCTCTTGCCGTAAGATTTGACTGCCCTATTTATACTTACGAGTTCATCCTTTCTAGCGCGGGTATTGTTATTGAAGGTAATGAGTTTGTTTACCTTGAAAATATTTCTGAAACTCCCGAGGAAGCTACCCCGGTAAATCCCACCGCCGGATTTTCATCTTTAAGTACTGAGGAGTTAAAAACCAAGCTACAAGAGGCACTCGCAGAAGAATCATATGAGAAAGCAGCAAAGATACGCGATGAATTAAACCGCCGGAAAGCTTCGTGATATCGGATTTCGATCGTCGTCCCGATAGCTATCAAGATCAAATGTTATTTAACGGCTTGCCAAATCCGAAATCGAACATCCGAAATCCGAAATAATTACTTATTTTCCCCTCTTAATTAACTGTTTTATTGTCTGTAATCCCTCGCGCCCATATGAATATTAAGTTTCGCTTAATACTGATGAATTTCATGCAATTTTTCATATGGGGAGCCTGGTTGCTTACTGTAGGTGCTTATTGGTTTCAAAACAAAGGATGGTCAGGGGCGCAGTTCGGGGCCATCTTTTCTACCATGGGCATCTCCTCTATTTTTATGCCCACCATTATCGGATACATTGCCGACAGGTATGTAAACGCCGAAAAACTTTATGGCATTTTGCATTTGTGCGGCGCAGCAGTACTTTTTACAATTCCGCTGGTTAATGATCCAAACGTTTTCTTTTGGGTGATTTTGTTGAACATGTTGTTTTACATGCCTACGCTGTCCTTGTCTATAACAGTTTGCTATTCGGCGCTTAAAAACCTAAATATGGATGTGGTTAAGGTATTTCCACCTATCCGTACATGGGGCACTGTTGGATTTATTGCCGCGCTATGGGCAGTAAGCTTAACCAACAATGAAAAAACCGCCAATCAATTCTACATAGCTTCGGGCGTGTCTTTACTGTTAGGTTTATACTCATTTACACTACCCAAATGCCGACCGTTATTTAACAAAGCCACCGGCGTACTGGCGTCCGGCGATCTGGGCCTGAATGCTTTTAAATTATTAAAAGATTCGCGCTTCGCGGTTTTTTTCCTCTTTTCTCTCCTGTTAGGTGCAGCTTTGCAGTTAACTAATGCTTACGGCGATACTTACATTCATGATTTCGATTTAAATCCGGCTTATAAAGACACAATAGCGGTTAAATATCCGGCAATCATTATGTCAATATCGCAGATATCAGAAACGCTTTTCATCCTGGCCATACCTTTCTTCCTGCGTAAATTCGGTATTAAGTATGTAATGCTTTTCAGCATGCTGGCCTGGGTGTTACGTTTTGGGCTTTTCGCCTTTGGCGATCCGGCTGATGGGCTTTGGATGATAGTTTTATCGTGTATTGTGTATGGCATGGCGTTCGATTTCTTTAATATATCAGGATCATTATTTGTAGAAACCCAAACAACGCCCGAGATAAGGGGGAGTGCTCAGGGGCTATTTATGATGATGGTTAATGGTTTTGGTGCCTTATTTGGCAGTTTGATAAGCGGATGGTTAATAGACAATTACTTTACCCTGGCAGACGGCAACAAAGATTGGCGCGGCATATGGCTGGCCTTTGCAGGTTACGCCCTGGTTATTGCAATTGTGTTTCCTTTTGTGTTTAAATACAAACATAATGCAGCGCTTAAACATGCTATAAAACACGCATAAAACGAATTAGATTTTTGAGTTAATACCTGACAATATCACTA
>CAMLFI010000218.1 GCA_946479225.1 uncultured Mucilaginibacter sp.
AATACGAAACCATTATGGTTCCGGGAGCATTGGCAGGTGCTAACTATGGCAACAGCGCGTCTGATCCTGATAAAGGCATAGTATACCTGATAGCCCACGAGTGGCCATCGGTTTATAAATTAGAGCGTGTTAAACCTCCGGTTGAATTAATGAATGCCGACGACAGGGAAAAAGCACAAACCCTTTACGCTACCACCTGTAAAGGCTGCCACGGCGAGAATATGCAAGGTGCGGGCATTGCGCCTTCTTTGGTTAATGTAGGCCAAAGAGTAAGTTTTGAAGATTTTAAAAAGGTATTAGAGGTTGGAAAAGGCCAGATGCCCGGATTTGCCCACGTTGAAGAGAGCAGGGTAAAGGCTATATATAGTTACTTAGGCGGCAATCCTAATGCCAGGGCCTTTGGTGGCCCCGGTGGTTTTGGCAGAGGCGGCGCGCAGGCTAAACCTGTTACAGGCCCTGTGGTGGCCAATGGCGGTGCAACAGTAAAACCCGACGAAAAACCTACGCCTGCCATGAGCGATTACCCGGTAGCCCATGCTAATAAAGACCGCTATTTAACAGATTACGGTACAACCTGGTCTAATATGCTTAACCCGGTGTGGTCAAGAGTATTGGCTTATGATTTGAATAAAGGCATAATTAAATGGGATAAACCACTTGGGGTTAGTGCCTTGGCTGAAAGCAGAGGCTTAAAAAATACCGGTGCGCCCGAAGGTGGCGCCAAAAAAGGTTTGATAGTTACATCAACAGGTATTGTGTTTGCGACAGGTAAAGGCGGGAAACTATATGCTTATGATGCCGCGAATGGTAATGTGATATGGGAAACAAACCTTAGCTGGGAACCTAACGCGCAGCCCATTATGTACGAGGTTAATGGCAAACAATACTTAGCTGTAAGCGCTACGGCCAACTTCGCCAAAGAAAATACTGACAGATCAAAAGATCCTGGCGCTTTACCACGCGGATATGTGGTTTACTCGCTTCCTGATAAAAAATAAACTAACTAAAGCCCTTGTATTGTTGTGCAGGGGCATTTTTTTAAAATAAAAAGTATATTAGTCAACCAATTATATAAAATCATGAAAAGAATATTATTCCTGTTTTTAGCCTTTACAACTATTGTGGCCAACGCTCAGCCTGGTCCGGGCGCAGGTGGCCCGCCGGCGGCTAAATCTCGTGTTGTTAAAAATGATCCGTCAAAATTAAGATCACAACCAAAAATACACGATGGTGCAGGCACCATGGCCTTTACCCAATTGTTTGGCGGCCGCGACCTAACTACCAACCTTATGTACCTGCATGCGGGTGTAATGAATCCCGCCTCAAGTATAGGCGAGCATTTTCACCATAGCATGGAAGAAATGTATGTATTGCTGGAGGGCGAAGCAGAATTTACCATTAATGGCCGTACGTCATTGATCAAAGCCCCGGCATTGGTTCCATGTAAACTGGGCGACGCGCATGG
This sequence comes from uncultured Mucilaginibacter sp., assembly GCA_946479225.1. The sequence goes on from CAMLFI010000218.1 coordinate 1,466, forward strand.
CATGTATAATACCTCAGGCAAAACCGTTAAATGGTTAAACTTTGGTATAGGTAAAACCAAAAATGGTGGCGGCGGTGTTTTCAATCTGGGCGATCCACGCATACCGGGTACAACCCCGCTTGATGCTATTCCTCAATTTGTTTCAGGCAGGTTAGACCGCGAAAAACTGCGCGCCGGCAATACCTATACAGGTACTGGCATCACTTCACGCCGCCTGTTTAGCCCTGATGTTTTCCAAACCAATTGGAACAATGTAGACCACGTGCTTATGCCTGCCAATACCGCTATGGGCACCCGCACAATGGATGGCTTTGAAGAAATTTATTATGTGGTAAACGGCTCAGGTAATGTTGATATCAACGGAACAAAATATCCTGTTGGCCAGGACGATGCTTTCTATGGCGCCGTTGGCGAAAAGTTAACTGTTAGCAGCACATCAGAGCTGGAATTGTTAGTTATATGTATAGCTGTTGACAAAACCAAAATGCCGGCTGCAGGGCCAAGATTTGGCGCGGTAGGCGCACCGGCAACCGGCGAAGGCGCAACCCGCGCGGTAGGCGCTCCGGCCGGCGGCATATCAAGTGATGCAGCAGACGTAGCGGCACCAACCAAACCAATGTTACTACAAATGGATTTTGTAGTTGAGAAAAAGAATGCCGCAGCATTTGAAAAAATGTATACCAGCATTTACGTACCGGCTATGAGAAAGCAGGTAGGGTATTTAGAATCAAAGTTGGTTAGGATATACCCTGCAGCTAATGAGAAAAAAATTGAGGGCGAAACAACAAACTACAATTACCAGTTGCAGCTATCATTTGATACAGAAGTTAACCGTATGAAATGGGTACACAGCAAAGAGCATGTTGATACAGCATGGCCTGCTGCCGTAAAGCTTGCCAAATCATTTAAATGGCGCGGTTATGACGTTATTGGCAGCGATAACGTGAAAATAAAATAAAACAACTTAACAAAACAACATGAACCGGCCTGAAAGCCCGGTTCATGTTGTTTAAACCAAAAGGTGTATAGCGCTATCAACTGAATAAAACTATATACCGGCTAAACCAATAACAATAAACCTATTATGAGAATTAAATTTTACGCTATTGCCGCATTTGCCATTTGCGCGGGTGCATTTGCCAGCCACGCACAGGGCATCGCGCCTGCTACAACGCTGGTTTATCCGGGTATGGAGGGTAAACTTATTTACACACCTGACAGCCTTGGAAACAAGATACCCGATTTTTCAAACGCGGGTTTTAAAGGCGGCGGTGTAGCCATTCCGTATGTGCCTAACAAGGTAACCGTTTGGCCGGTTGTAGGCGATAACTCTGCCGTTATTCAGGCAGCTATTGACAAAGTATCGGCTATGCCATTAGATGCACAGGGTTTCAGAGGCGCGGTGCTTATAAAACAAGGCACTTACCCGTTGGATAAGCCTCTGGTTATAAAAGCCTCGGGCGTTGTATTGCGCGGCGAAGGAACGACAGAGATCGGCACCATATTATTTGGCAGAACGGTTACTCCTCGTCCTCCCGGGAATGCAGGTAGCTCATTGATCAACCTTGCCGGCGAGAAAGGCATTGCTTTAGTAGAAGCCAGCAAGCAAACTGTTACCGATAATTACGTACCTGTTGGCGCGCGCTCTTTAAGCGTAACATCGGCCAAAGGTTTTAAAGTGGGCGATAAAGTTTTGGTTAGGCGTAATGGCAACCAGGATTGGATAAAAGCTATTGGTTTAGACAGTGCGACAGTAGGCAACGGCAAAAGGTGGAGACCATTTGTAATTACTTATGATCGTATTATAACTGCTATCAGCGGAAATACTATTACCGTTGACGCGCCGATATTTACTGCCATTGACACCAAATGGGGTGGCGGCGATGTGCTTAAATATGATGATAGCCGCATTGAGAACGTAGGGGTTGAGAACCTGCGTGGTATATCAGAATACAACCCTACTGTACGTACCTCTCAATATTACAATATGGACAGGGATAATAAACCTAATGCCGCTTACATAGGAGAGGAGTATTTTTCGGATGAGAACCACTACAGAAACCTGGTTACCATTAGCAACGCTAAAAACGTATGGGTACGCAGTATGTCTGCTTATCATTTTGTTAATAGTGTTGTGCAAACCAATGCAGGCACAAAATGGGTAACCATTCAGGATGTTGAATCATGGGAGCCGGTATCTGTACGTCAGGGAGCTCGTAGGTTTATTTACCACTTGCAAGGTCAGCTGGCTTTAGTGCAACGTTGTTTCTCGCAAAAAGGCAGGCACTCTTTTGTGCTACAAGGTTCGGAAGCAAGCGGCAATGTGTTTTTTGATTGCAAAGCTGTTAACCCTTACTCAACCAGCGAGCCGCATAACAAATGGGCCAATGGTATATTGTATGATAATGTTAAAGCACCTTTAACTGCCCGTTTCTGGGATTATATCATCGGTTGGGCAGGCGCCAATATCGTAATGTGGAACTGCGAAGGTGATTTCCTGATCCAAAGTCCGCCAACGGCAAAAAATTACTCTTTTGGCCACATTGGTACGGCATCGGTTATTTATAACGCCGGCTTACAAGACCTTACCAAGCCGCGCGGTTATATCGAATCGTTAGACAGGAAGGTTGCTCCTAAAAGTTTATACCTTACACAACTTAAAGAACGTTTAGGCACCGAAGCTGTAAGCAATACTATTTTAAATACATTAGACACCAGCCAGTTTAAATTTTAATACAAAAAACACAATTGAAGAAAATGAAGAGAAAAGGGATAATAATACTGTTATTGGTTTGCATAGCGACGGTTACGAGCACACAGGCGCAAACTATTTCAAAAGAGGAAATGATTTTCCTTACTTCGGAATGGAAAGGTGAACGTTTTGCAGATGGCAGGCCTAAAATACCTGATGCATTGCTGGAACGCGCCAAAACCATTATGATTGATGATGCCTGGACGGTTTTAAAAAACGCCGGCTATTTACATCAATACGAAGGTAATTTTAAACATGTTAATGATATCACCATGACCGGCCGTGCTGTTACTGCCATGTATATGCCCAGCCGCCCGGATGTAGAGAAAAACGTAAAGGAGCGTGGTGCCAAAGATGGCCGTAAAGGAAATACCAACTCCTGGCCTATTGATCTGCTGGTTAAAGGCGATTTATACGTAGCCGACGCCTTTGGCAAAATTGATGGCGGTGGAATTATGGGATCAACATTGGCTAATTCTATTTATGCCAAATCAGGTAATGGCGTAGTATTTAACGGCGCCGCCCGCGATTTGCAGGAAATTAGTTTGATGAAGGGATTTAATGCGCTTGTTCGCGATTTTCATCCGTCTTTTACTGAAGGTCAGGTGTTGATGGGTTTAAATACCCCTATCCGCATTGGCGATGTTATGGTTTTGCCTGGTGACCTTGTATTAGTGCAAAAAGAAGGTGTATTATTTATCCCGGCGCATATGGCCGAAGAGGTGGTAAGCACCGGCGAGTTTGTGGTAAGAAAAGACAAGTTCGGCTTTGAAATGGTACGTACGGGCAAATACAGCACCGGCGAGATTGACAGCCAATGGACGGATGTTATTAAAGAGGATTTTGTAAAATGGCTGGCAGGTCATCCGGAATTGGGTAAAATGACACGTGCCGAGGTGGATAAGGTGATGAGTAAGAGGACCTGGTAAGTCGGGTTTGGCTAAAGCCTTTCTTATCCTGTGTTTTTATCCGTTGGCTAAAGCCAACGGCAATGAAGTACGATGGCCTCTATTCAATATTTATACGTCTCCTGACATTGCTGCAAGCCGATAAAAGGAGAGCATGGATATA
>CAMLFI010000219.1 GCA_946479225.1 uncultured Mucilaginibacter sp.
CAGCTATGCGGATAATCTCGTTACGCACACCGTCTTCTTCTGATCCCATTATAATAGCGGTAGGCGCGGTATAATCCGGCTGGTAAATATATTCCTTGGTTTTTTCGGTGCAGCACACCAATTGCAGGCCCGATTCCTGGATGAATCTAACCGTCTGCATAAAATTATCATGCCTGCAAACCGGGATCTTATATAAAGCTCCAGCCGAAGTTTTAATAGCATCGGGATTGATCTGTGCCGAACCTTTTGCCGGCACCACAATGGCGTGCACGCCGCTGCATTCTGCCGTACGGGCAATGGCGCCCATATTGCGTACATCGGTTATTGAGTCGAGTATTAAAATGAGCGGGGTTTCGCCCTTTTCAAATATCTGGGGGATGATGTCTTCAATTTTTTGATAAACAATAGGCGATATAAAAGCCACAACGCCCTGGTGGTTTTTCATAGTGAGGCGGTTCAGCTTCTCAACAGGCACCTGTTGTGCCGTAATATTATATTGGTTAAGCAGTTCTTTAAGCTCAGCCATAAGGCCGCCGCCAACGCCGCGCTGCACATAAAGCGACTCGATTTCTTTACCTGAGCGGATAGCTTCTATTACCGCGCGGGTGCCAAATACCATTTGATTGCTTTCTCTCGGTTCCCTGCTTTCCCGGTTATTATACATCATTTTTTACTATAACTGTCTGAAAAACAAAAGTAGCTATATTAATTGATTAAGCCTTTATTGAAGTGTTTTAAGCGGCAGTTTAAGGCACTGGTTAACATGTTAAAAACGTTATCCACATTGTGGTAAGTTGCTGAATGTGAGAACGAAATTTTGCTATTCAACAAGTTGTTAACAATGGGTGTTAATTAAAATCATTTAAAACGGTATCAAAAAAGCGGTTTTAATTTTATGCTGTTAACCAAATGTTAACGATTGTTGTCTATTTTTGATACATGATGTTTGAGAACGAAAACTCCAATTACAAGCCGAATACCAACGAAAAAAGAAGCCGTATTTCCAACCCTACACCTTACACTGGTTTAGGCAAGTTGCCGCCACAGGCAGTTGACCTTGAAGAGGCTGTTTTGGGTGCCTTAATGCTTGAAAAAGACGCTCTTTCATCAGTTATTGATATTTTAAAACCAGAGGTTTTTTACCGCGATAATCATCAGCGCATTTTTCAGGCGATACGTACTTTGTTTGAAAAAACATCGCCGGTTGATATCCTTACGGTAACCGCCCAACTGCGCACGCAGGGCGAACTGGAAATGATTGGCGGCGCTTATTACATAACCGAGCTCACTAATCGCGTAGCTTCGGCAGCTAATATTGAGTACCACTCGCGTATTATCATCCAGAAATTTATTCAGCGCGAGTTGATCAGGATATCAACAGACATTATCAACAGCGCGTATGAAGATACGACGGATGTGCTTGACTTGCTGGACAAAGCAGAAAAGAACCTGTTTGAGATAGCACAGAATAACCTTCGCCGCGATTCGCGCAAAATGGATGATCTGTTGCACGAAACGTTGAAAGAAATAGAATTACTTAAAGACAAAAAAGACGGCCTTACCGGTATCGCTTCCGGCTTTACCGAGCTAGACAGAATGACATCGGGCTGGCAAAAATCTGACCTCGTAATTATAGCTGCCCGCCCTGCAATGGGTAAAACTGCCTTTGTGTTAAGCTGCGCGCGTAATGCGGCCGTTGATTTCGATAAGCCGGTTGTAGTATTCTCTCTGGAGATGTCGTCTATCCAATTAGTAAATCGTCTGGTATCAGGTGAGACCGAAATTGAACAGGAGAAAATTAGAAAAGGCACGCTTGAGGAATGGGAATGGCAACAGATCCACTCAAAAATTGGCAGATTGGAACAGGCTCCGCTTATTATAGATGATACCCCGGCGCTTAATATTTTCGAGTTCCGCGCTAAATGCCGCCGCTTAAAATCGCAGCATGATATTCAATTGATCATAATTGACTACCTCCAACTAATGCAAGGTAAAGCTGATGGAAAAGGCGGTGGTAACCGCGAGCAGGAGATAGGTAGTATATCGCGTGCGCTGAAATCAGTAGCTAAAGAGCTGAATGTGCCCGTTATTGCACTTTCGCAGTTAAGTCGCGCGGTTGAGAATCGCCCCGGTGGTTCTAAGCGCCCAATGCTTTCAGATTTACGTGAATCTGGTTCTATTGAGCAGGATGCAGATATGGTATTGTTCCTTTACCGCCCTGAATACTACGGACTGGAAGTGGACGAAGACAACAACCCAACCCAGGGCGTAGGCGAGGTTATTATAGCCAAGCACCGTAACGGCGAAACCGGCAGGGTTAGATTGAAGTTTGTGGGCAAATATGTTAAGTTCACCGATCTGGAAACTACAGACAGCTTTGAAGCACCAAGTCCTTTTGCAGGGCTTAACCCATCACAAAACTTTGACAAGCCAAGCAACTTTATCATCCGCCCGTCCCGCATGGATGATCTGGAAGATGAACCACCGTTTTAATAAATAACAAAAAAAGCCACCGATAAAGTGGCTTTTTTTGTATTATCTTAATCCAAGAAGTCCGCTTTATTATGATAGGCTCTTGACTCTTGGTTCTTGACTCTTGCTTCCATTTCAATCCTCATTAACAAATGAACGCAGCATCCAGGTGTTTTTCTCTTTATACTGCATAAACTTGTTGATCATATCGTTGGTGCCGTCGTCACCGGCTTTCTCACTGATCCCCATTAGTTCGCGCTCCATTTCGATCAGTTTAGCCATATCGTCAATTATAGCTTTTACCAGATTGGTATCCTTAACACCTATAGTATTTATCTCTTTTATCTCTGAAATTTTAATGTACTCTGCAAAGGTGCTTACAGGCGGTTTGCCAAGCGTTAAAACACGTTCAGCTATTTCGTCAATGGTTAACTGTGCCTGCGTATATAACTCTTCAAATTTTATGTGCAGCGTGAAAAAGTTGTTCCCCTTAACATTCCAATGACAACCCCTTAGTTTTTGATAGTGGACATGATAATTGGCAAGCAGATCATTTAAGTGATCAACAACCGGTTTAACTGCTTTTTCTGTAAGGCTTATTTCTTTAGCGTCCATAATGTTTTAATTATGGTGATGGAACAGACGTCTACAGCTTTTGTTTAATAAAAATGCCGGTCTTTTTATTAATAAAGGCATATTTGTATTTCTTATGACGCAGCGTTTACTATTCATCAGCAAGCAATTTAACGGCCTTATCTGGCGGCTGGAAATTGACGAAATAAGCGACACGATTTACCTGGAAATAAGAAAAACGGAGGACAAACTCGTGTCTTTTGCGGCTGTTGATCTTACATCGGGCCAAATAAAATTTAAAGATGTCACCCTTCCCGAACGCTGGCTGACCGGCATAGAGGCCGCTTACAACAATGTATTATTACTACATGGCTATCAAGGACAAAATGCCCCGGTACACCGAGGGCTAACTGCCCTAACGGCTGATGGCTCAGTTTTGTGGAGCAATTATAGCATAGCTTTTGACCACCTAACCATAAACGGCCCTGTTACTTATGCTGCTCAGATTCAGCCGCGTAAGCTTTTTTTAATTGATATTAATAACGGTGCCAACATCAGGCCATTTGATAGCGGCTTGGATGAAGAGTATACAAACAGCGTTACTTTTCCGGAGAATATTAACAGTACGGATTTAAACTTTGAGCTTCCTGAAGAGTCGTATAACCAAGTTGTGCATTATCTTAGTTACAGTAATTATAGAATTGTATCTTTGCACACGCTTTTGGCAGGGCAGTTAAAACAGCACTTGTATGTGTGGGACGGTGATGAGTTGATTTATGAAGATTTAATGAACGATAACATACAAAAAATGCAGCCCGAGGCGTTTATCCTGTGTAAAAATAGGGTAATATATATTAAAAACAAGACCGAGTTAAAGGTTATTTCCCTATAAATATCTGAATACAAAGTTATTATGAAATTAAAAGTTTTGTTGTTAGTTGCACCTTGTTTATCGCTGTCGATACAGCTATTTGCATCGGCCCCGGTAGATTCTATCGGTGTTGAGAACTTAAACGGTAAAAAAGTTGTACTGCATAAATTGGACCCGAAGGATAATTACTTCTCTGTTGGCCGTAAGTACGGTGTAAGTCCCGGCGCTATTATACAATTCAATAACAACGCCGCGCTTAAAGTTGGCGGTGTTATTAAAGTACCTACCGAGCGGCCATTTTCAGCGCCGGTAACCCAGCCTGTAGTATCGCAAACTACGCCGGCCGGATCGCAAAATACATCAGTTGTTTCACAAAATGCGCCTGTTGTTTCGCAAGCAGCGCCCTCAACTGTTACGGCAGATGCAGATGTTCAGCAATATAAAGTGTCAGCCGGAGAAACGTTATATTCAATCGCCAAGCGGTTTAACACTACTGTAGATGAAATTGTGAAGCTAAATAACCTTCCGAACACTACCGCCGTATCGGGTCAGCTTTTAAAAATTAAACTGAACTCAGCTAACGTGCCGGCACCGGTTCCTGTAGTTCCTCCTACAATTGTTAAAACCGATTCTTTCAGCTATAGTAGTCCGCAGGATAGTATGAACGCTGTTAAATTTGGGGCTAATAAATTCGGCTTGTTTGAAAAAGCAGAAAAAGGCGTAGCTGTTTCTATGACCGAAGAAGGTTTGGACCCGTCAAAGAAACTGGCGCTTCACCGCACTGCTCCTGTGGGTACGGTTATAAAAATAACTAATCCAATGACGTGTAAAACAGCCTTTGCCAAGGTTGTGGGTCGTTTTACGGATACTGAAGCTACTAAAGATGCCATTATTGTGGTAACCAAAAACGTTGCCGATTCTATTGGAGCGTTGGATAAACGGGTTCATGTAAACATCAGCTACGGTGTTCCAAATGAGTAAACCGTATATTATTGGCATCGCCGGCGGAAGCGGATCAGGAAAGACTTTTTTTTTGAACCGATTTTTAGATCACTTTACTAAAGATGAGGTTTGCCTGGTGTCTCAGGACGATTACTATATCCCTGTGGCGCATAATATGACGCCCGAGGAGAACAAGCTATACAATTTTGATCTTCCACGTACCATTGATGCTGAGCATTTCGAAAGAGATGTGCTTGATCTGATAGCAGGCAAAACCATTCATAAAAAAGAATATACTTTTAACAATCCCAGCCTTACCCCAAAAACACTGGAGATAAAACCAGCGCCAATATTAATTATTGAAGGGCTGTTCATAATGCACTTTAAGGGAATAGCCGATTTGATAGATATGAAAATATTTGTTGATGC
>CAMLFI010000220.1 GCA_946479225.1 uncultured Mucilaginibacter sp.
GCAGTTAGAAGGCAAAAAACGTATGGGTATTGAGGAGTTTTTAAGAGGTGTGAAACTGTAAGTTATATTACCAATCAGAGCTCCTATTTAAACGTACTCAGGTCAGGCAATTTATCCAACTTCTTTATTTCAATATTTCGATAGTAAGCCTCTGCTCCTTCTGACTGAAACTGGATCTTTCCACCGGTTAGCGGTTTAGTAGTTCCATCAGTTTCAACAGTACGCGAATTTTCAAGCACCATTACCACGTGGCCGTTAACCACATGTATAGCTTTATCGCCAAAGCAATACAACTCAACCGTTGTCCATTCGCCATGCGGATTTTCAAAATTTCCGGCCAGGTGAGCTACGTTGTTGGCCGGTGCGCCCGTGCCGGATGATGAAAACTTTTGTAACGGCGCAACAGGATTATATATCCAACGTGCGCGTCTGGTTGTATCTTTTTTCTGTGCATGTATATCCATTCCCGTACCACCTAATGCATAATAATCGCCCATATCACCCTCCTGCACCTGAAACTCTTGACTGCGCAGCCATACATGCCAAAACTGCCCATGCGGCTCTTGACCATGGTACAAGAAACCATTATCGCGTTTATCGTTTGCTCTTGGAGCATATCTTTTCTCGCCAAATTTCACCTCAGCTTTAAGGTGATAATTGCTGAATTGCGCCTTTGTGCTGTAACCGCCAAATATTTCGCCCGATACATGCAATACGGGTTTACCATCCACAATTTCAATAGTAAACACATGCAGCGGATCGTTATTGAGGCCAAGCGGTGTGCCGGTGTTCATACCGTCGCCCTTGTTCCAATCGGGCAAGCTGGTTAAGCTGGTATGTGGTATGCCAATAAATTTATCAAAATATCTACCGTCTTGCGTAAGCAGCGGTGTCCAGGAGTTGGTGAGCGTTTGCGCAAGCGTTGCTGACGATAATAAAAATGCACAGCACAGAATGGTCAAAAATTGTTTCATCACAAGGTATAATTAAAAGGTTCTGTTTGAATTGGTTATATCAAATATAAACAAAACAAATAAACTTTATCACCCTACAACTTATTCAACTCATCCATTAAGGCTTTACTTACCTTATTAAAATACCGGCGAATACCGTAGCCCATTACAGTTTGTATACCCTTTACAGAGTTGGTTAAAAAAACCTCATCCGCTTCATATAATATTTCCGGGTTTATCTGGGCTTCAATAAGTGGTATCCCTATTTTATTTGCGATATCAATTATCACCTGGCGCATTACGCCTTCAACACAGCCTTCGCTTAAAGCAGGTGTATATAAGTGGTTTTGGTAATGAACAAACACGTTAGAGCTACTGGCCTCGCACAAAAAACCGTTTTGGTTAAGGAGCAACACATCATCTAAATTATTTTGGCTTTTATGGATGCCTGCAAGGACATAAACCAACGAATTGCAGGTTTTTATGTTAGACAGAAAGTTTGTAGGCTTGCTTAGCTCTGTATAAACATCAATTATAAGGCCTTTGCTGTTTAAAAAATACCGCGGCTCATCCAAAGGCTGAATTTCGAGCTGATAGCCAATCTTATTTTGAGAAGGTGTATAAAGCCCTTCGGAATCGCGATAAACCGTGAGGCGAAGACGACCATGCTTTATTTTATTAACAGAAGCCAACTGATCTGCTTTCTCCTTTAAAAACCAGCTATCCATCTGCGAATAACCGTCCATTTTTAAGGCCTTCATGCCTTTTTGCAGTCGCTTGGCATGCTCCCCTGCAAATTTAAGCTGCCCTTTTAGCATGCGCATACTTTCAAACAAACCATCACCATACCTGAAGGAGCGGTTAGCAATTGTAAGTACTTTGGTATCTGCAGGTAATATTTCCCCGTTAAAATTTATAAAAAGCATGGGCAGCAGCAGGACGTTAATGATGTTTTGACAAAGGTAGTTTTGCTATTGTTACAAACCTAGGGCTTATAATCCCTAATTATATCGGAGCGGTGTATTTTCGCCACTTTTCAAGGACTGCCGAAAAATCTGGCGGAAGTGGTGCCTCAAAATTTATATGCTTCTTTTTAGATGGGTGCACAAAGCCAAGGGTTTGAGCGTGCAATGCCTGCCGAGGCATCAACTCGAAACAGTTTTCAACAAACTGTTTGTACTTGCTAAACACAGTTCCCTTCAATATTTTGTCGCCGCCATACGTAGCGTCACTAAATAAAGGATGCCCAATATGCCTCATATGGGCGCGTATTTGGTGGGTACGGCCGGTCTCTAACTGACATTCTATCAACGTAACATAATTTAGCCGCTCTAACACTTTGTAGTGCGTTACAGACCATTTTCCTTTTTCAGGATCATCATATATTGACATCACGCGCCTGTCGGCCACGCTGCGGCCAATGTAGCCCGTTACGGTACCATCATGTTCTAAATCGCCCCAAACCAGTGCCAGATATTTGCGTGTGATGGTATGATCAAAAAACTGTTTGGCCAGGTAATTCATAGAGCGCTCATTCTTGCTGATAAGCAGCAAACCTGACGTGTCTTTATCAATGCGGTGCACCAAACCCGGCCGCCCGTCGTTTCCGGGTAGTGTAGGCAGTTGCTGAAAGTGATACACCAAAGCGTTCACTAAGGTACCTGTGTAGTTGTTATAACCCGGATGCACCACCATACCGGCTTCTTTATTTACCACCAATACGTCATCATCCTCATAAACAATGGTGATGGGTAAATTTTCCGGGTAAACTTCTGTATCGCGTGGGGGGTGCGGTAATACTACCGATATAACATCCAGCGGTTTTACTTTGTAGCTGGGCTTAACAGCCTTATCATTAACCAGCACGTTTTCGGCATCAATAGCATTTTGTATGCGGTTGCGCGATGCGTTTTCAACCCTGTGCATTAAAAACTTATCAATACGTAAAAGCGACTGCCCCTTATCTACCACAACACGCAGGTGTTCGTACAGGTCCTGTTCTTCCTGCTCGTATGCTTCAACGTCCTGATCCATGGGGCAAAAGTAGCTGTTTTTTTAATATCGGTTTTGTATGTTTATTATTAAATACCCATTTGTAGTTATTTTTTTAATAGCAATAATATCCTACATTTACTTTACCAATTAATTTTAAATGACGATTATGAAAAAACTCTACTCTTTTATCGCGGCGGCATTACTTGTCGGTGCATCATTAACGGCTAGCGCACAGGACGATGACGGCTTTAGTGATTTATTAAGATCAAACTCTGCAGATGCAACACTGCTATTCAAAAACTATGCTAACCCTTTATTTAAAGGCTTTGGTATTGGTTTAAACAGTGGCTGGAATAACACCGCCGCTACTAAAAAATTATTGCATTTTGATCTGCGGATAACTGCAAACGCGGCGCTTGTACCAACTATGGACAAAACCTTTGATGTCACTAAAATAGGCTTGTCAAACCGTGTAAGAGTAGACGGAACTTCTACTACAAACATTGCACAAACTTTTGGTGGCGACAAAGATGTTGCTACCCCGGTTATGGCTTTGTATGATGCTAACAACACTAAACTTGGAACATTTAAAATGCCCGACGCAGTGCTTGGTGTAATACCTGCACCTAACATTCAGTTAACCGTTGGTTTAGTAAAAAACACTGATGTTACTTTCCGTATAACCCCGGACATAAAACTAGGCGAAGATGCAGGAACAGTTGGGTTGTTTGGCCTTGGTTTTAAACACAACATAATAAAAGACTTTTCTAAAACAAGCACTTTTGATCTTGCGGTAGCTGTAAACTATAGCCGTATCAACTATTCAAAACCGCTTAACGTAGCTAACGAAGACAATACATCAAATGCTTCAAACAACCAGCGTATTGATGCTAAATTCAGTGGCGTTAATGTACAGGCTATCCTGTCAAAAAAACTGTTATTCTTTACTCCGTTTGTATCGGTAGGCTATCAAACCGCAAAAACTGATTTTGGTGTATTAGGTAAATATGTAGTTAAATCAGGTGGTACTGCAGGACCAACCGGACCTATTTATACATATACCACACTTACAGATCCGGTTCACATTAATGAAACCAGCATAACCGGTATTCGTGGCGATGTAGGTTTCCAGTTAAACCTGGCTATTTTACGTATTTATGCTTCGGTAGGCAGTGGCAGCGGTTACATTTCTGGTAATGGTGGCATAGGACTTGGCTTTTAACGCCGGTTAATGAATATCGATCTGGATATTTATAGCCCCGTTCATCAAATAAAGGATAAACTTTTTGATGAACGGGGCTTATCTGTTTTTATAAAACGCGACGACCTGATACACCCTATAATATCAGGCAATAAATGGCGTAAGCTTAAATATCTCCTTAAAAAAGCGCAGTCGCAGAACAAAAACCATTTAGTAACATTTGGAGGGGCTTTCTCTAATCATTTGCTAGCTACAGCCGGCGCTGCAGCTTTGTTCGGGTTTAAAGCCACGGGGTTTGTGCGTGGCGACGAGGTGGAAAACGACATGCTTTTTATGTGCAGGGTGCATGGAATGAAACTAATTTATGTTGACAGGGAAAGTTATCGCGATAAACACGCCTTGTTCAACCAACATTTTGCTGACGATAATGATGCCTTTTTTATTGACGAAGGCGGCGCATCGCCCGAGGCGGCACGGGGTTGCAGTGAACTGGTGGACGAACTAACCGACACTTACGATCATATTTTTTGCGCCTGCGGTACCGGCACAATGGCAGCCGGAATTATTAATGGCTTGCGGGCGCATCAATTAACCACACAAATGCATTGCATACCTGTTTTAAAAGGTGGCATTTTTTTGGGCGAAGTTATTGATGCTCTTTTACTACAGCCACATGAATATAAGCTTCACGCTGATTATCATTTCGGCGGATACGCAAAAGTAAACCCTGAACTTATTGCCTTTATTAAAACGTTTGTTGCAGAAACAGGTATATTGATAGATCCCGTTTATACAGGTAAAATGCTTTATGCTATTTATGATATGGCCGCAAAAGATCAATTTGCGCCCGGCAGTAAGATTTTAGCCATTCATAGTGGTGGTATTTGGGGTTTGTTGGGGATGAAAGACAGGTTTACACTATAGAAAACCCTTATACCATTTTAAACATCGGGACAAAAAGCTGCTTTAGTTTATTTAAAGTTGTTTTTTTTGCCATCGGTTCAAAAACCGCCTAATTATGGCAATCAGGCCATTTTTTGTACATTTGATAATATAATCTGCTACTATGTACAATCTATCTGTCGCTCCCGAAAATGTTATAAAATCGCTAAAAAAACACGTTTTAGCGGATG
>CAMLFI010000221.1 GCA_946479225.1 uncultured Mucilaginibacter sp.
TAAATCGGGTTCAGTATTAATAACCCAAAGTGTAAACTTTTTTTAGGACGGGTCATTTTAAAACAGACCGTTCCAAGTGTTCCAAACTGTTCCAAAATTTGGTCGAAAAATTGAAATTTAGACAGTTTTCAATCAGTTGATAGTCAGAGTTATACAAGCAATTTACAGCTAATCTTACTGACTTATAAGTAGTTTCACCATGACGGTATTAACTATTTGATTTTCAGTAACTTTGTTTTTAAAAGTGTTCCACGCTTTGCAACCCTTTATATTTTTTGGAACAGCAGCGCAGGCAAAAAGATTGATCACTTCTTCTTCTTTTTCTCCAAGCTCTTCTCTACTCTAAACTTCACTATTCGTGTTACCAGATCAAGCGGCAATGGTTTATCCAATGGGAACTGTAGGGTGCCTTTACCCGCTTCGTATTGCGCCGTTTCTTCTTTAAAGGCTTCAATACCCATCGGTGCAGGGTAAAACCCTATGTGGCTTTTATAACCGCCAAAATGTACCAAATTGCCATTCAAAACAAAGGTGGGAATGCCGTATTTAATGGCTTCTTCGGCAGCGGGAGCAGCTGCATGGATGGTGTTACGAATTTGTTGAAGCAATACCTGCACATCATCAGGGAAAGAGGTGATGTACTCATCAATGT
Organism: uncultured Mucilaginibacter sp.; assembly: GCA_946479225.1. Next base: position 653 of record CAMLFI010000221.1, read on the forward strand.
TGTTATAGTTCTTCATCGTTGTTTATTTGATGATCCGAATTTACATTGATTTACCGCTTTTGGTGATGGCTGAAAACGACAAGATCAGGGGGTATTTAGCCTCCTGATCCTGTGCAATGTGTTTTGTATTTTAGTTCTCTATCGGCGAGAATACTTCTAAAAGAATATCCCATTTATGTGCCTTATCAATTTCCCATATGCGCACGTAGTGATAATGATTAACTACATTACCTTTTTTAATCGTGGCTTTCCCAAAGCTGTAGGCCAGGTCGCCGCTTGCAGCGCGTCCGGCACCGGCGGTTTCTGCAGAGATATTGATAGCATTGTTGTTTATAAATTTCAACACTTTGTCTGTGCCTGTCATTGGTTCAAAACCAGGGAAATAATACCTGCCTTCGGGACTTAAAAATTCTTTATAGGCAGCCATTTCTGATTTTGGCAAAGAAAGATTGAAAGTTTTATCTGTATTTACTATAATAGTTTTTCCGTTAAAAGGATCCTTAGATTCCTTAACCGGTTTGGCATCACTTTCTTTAAAATCAGTTAGTTGTTTTTCTACCGGCTCAGGGTGTTGTATGCCCAGGTATATCAATAGTTTTAATTTGTTATTGGCATCTGCCTTCCATACAGAAACGTAATCGCCATAAACCTTGTCGTCCTCCGTCTTGCCATTTTGGTAGGTATAGGGCCCTGCAGTAAAAGCCAGGTCGCCATTTGCAGATATGCGCGCAAATTTAGGTTCTTGTTTCAAAGTGCCCGGTTGCTTATCCATGTTGGCATAGAAATCGGTTATTTTTACCGCATTAGGCTTAAAAACAAAGCCTTCTCCATCGGCAACAGCTAAAAAACCTTGTTTTATCCCCTTGGTGGTAACTACTTTACTAAAATTAGTTTCCGCTTCTATTACTTTGCTAACCTTTGCAGATTGTGCCGAAGCAAGCGCCGAGTAGCTTAAAATTAAGGTGGCCAGGAATATTTTTTTCATTTTTTTTGTTTTGATGATATTATTGAGGTTGAACACGAATGTTTGTCTTTTGTTGTATTGTTTTGTTGATAACGTAATATTTTCAATTAAATTTTAGTCCAGTTAGTCCCTTCTTTACTATCCTTTAGCTGGAACCCAATTTTCTGCAAGCCATCCCTAATTTTATCAGAAGTGGCGTAATCTTTATTTGATTTAGCTTCGTTTCTTAATGAAACTACCAGGTCAAGCACTTTGGGCAGGTCATCATTGGCGGCCTGTTCATTTTTAAGGCCTAAAACCTCAAACACAAAAGTGTTCATCATGTTTTTAAGCAGCTGTAAATTATTTGCGTCGATATTTAACTTCCCGTCATTAACAGAATTGATAATACGCGCTCCCTCAAATAGTTCTGCTATTAAAACAGGGCTGTTAAAGTCATCATTCATAGCTTGGTAGCACCGTGCGGTCAATGGCGCAATTTCAACATCAGATGCAGGCGAAGCTTTAAGGTTATCCAGCAATGACAAGGCGTTCATCAAACGTTTAAAGCCCTTTTCAGATGCTTCCATTGCATCGTTGCCAAAATCAAGGGTGCTGCGGTAGTGTGCCTGCAGCATAAAAAAGCGCACCGTCATTGGGCTGTAGCCTTTGCTTAGAATAGAATTATCTCCTGAAAAAAGCTCGTGCGGCAAAAAGCTGTTGCCTAATGATTTTGACATTTTTTGCCCGTTAACCGTAAGCATATTGGTATGTACCCAATACCTGGCCGGGTTTTTACCGCAGCAAGCTACGTTTTGTGCTATTTCATTAGTATGATGAGTAGGGGCAAGGTCAATACCGCCGCCATGTATGTCAAACTGATGGCCCAGGTATTTAGCACTCATGGCAGAGCACTCCAAATGCCAGCCCGGAAAGCCGTTACCCCAGGGCGATGGCCACTGCATTAAATGCTCAGGCTTGGCCTTTATCCATAAGGCAAAATCAAGCTTGCCATGTTTTTCATCCTGTCCACCGAGGTCGCGGGTATTGGTAAGCAGGTCCTCCAGCTTGCGGCCATTTAATATACCGTAATCCTGACTTTGATTATATTTTTCAACATCAAAATATATAGAACCGTTTACTTCGTAAGCATAGCCCTTGGCCATAATGCTTTTAACCAGCTCTATCTGCTCAATTATATGCCCGGTAGCTGTTGGTTCAATGCTGGGCGGCAGTGTGTTAAGAATCTGCATTACTTCGTGAAAGCCCACGCTGTATTTTTGAACTATCTCCATAGGCTCTAACTGAGCCAGTTTAGCCTTTTTGGATATTTTGTCCTCCCCCTCGTCCCCTGCATCGCCCTCTAAGTGACCTGCGTCGGTAATATTACGAACATATCTCACCTTATAGCCTAAATGACTAAGATATCTGAATATCAGATCAAAAGAAACATAAGTGCGACAATTGCCCATGTGAGCATCGCTGTAAACCGTTGGACCGCACACATACATGCCAACGTGTGGCGCTGCAAGTGGTATAAATTGGTCTTTTTTGCGTGTTAGGGTATTGTAAACAAACAAATTTTGCTCCATGAGACAAACTTACAATTTTTTGGTTTAGTTGAACGGTTGGATCGGGTTGTTTAGGTTGAGTTGATCTAATTTTACAATTAGTTGTAAGTTTTTAATTTTCAGCAACCGCTACTTCAAAACCAAATCAGCATATACCGGGTAATGGTCTGATAATTTCTGTTTTACGATGCTATAGTTCAACACGTCAAAACGGTTGGCCGGCATTATGTAATCAATTTGATAGTTGGGGAAATCGCCATTATAAGTGCGACCCAGCCCAAAACCCTTTTCGCGAAAGCTGTTTTTTATTCCTTTGGCCATTTGGTTAACCGCGAAGGATGTTGGCGTATCATTAAAATCTCCTGAAATAATGTATGGATACGGGCATTGTGCTGCGTGTTCCTTTATGATAATTACCTGTTCGGCACGTTTTAAAAAGGCCCGTTTAAGTTTGCCACCCAACCGCCTGGTAGAGGAAAGATCTGCCTTGCCACGTTTTGTAATAGTGTCTAAATATTGATAATCCTGAGTTCCAAATTGTATTGATTGCAGGTGGACACTATAAAAACGAATGATCTGTTCTCCTTTTTTTACATCAGCGTAAATACATTGCACGCCGCTCCCGGGTTCGGCTATCGCAACCCTGCCCTTTGATACGATAGGATAGCGTGAAAAAATTGCCATCCCAATTATCTCATGTTCATTCTCCTGATTACCTTCGGTATGCCGGTAGGTGGTTTTAAGTATTTTGTTAAGGGAGTCTTTCATGGCATAAGGGCCGCTTTTACGCGACAAGTATTCTTGTATGCCAATAATATCAGGGTTAACATTGGCTATGATCTTTAACATACCGTGCCGGGTAACGTGATCCTCGCTAATGCCGTTCAATTTAAAATTATGTACGTTGTAAGTCATAACGCGCATATTGCCAGCCTTTCGTTCGGGATCATTGCCACTCCAAAAAGAAAAACCAACGTTGCTTAATAACACGTTATAACCAATTAATATAACGATGACGGATATCAGCGCCCATTTGCTGCGTTTGATAAGCCAAAAAACTAAAAAAAGCACATTTGTTAACAAAAGAGGGGGATAAGCCAACCCAAAGAAAGCTACTACCCAAAATTTGCGCGGGTCAATTACTGGAGCCAGGTAAGAAATAAGCAAGGCAAGGGCAATTCCGCAGTTAATGAAGATAAGCAGCTTTGTAAAAAAAGAAAGTTTTTGGTTAGATCTCTTCTTCATGTTTGCTGGCGCGAAAAAGGATTTCTTTTTCCTGCTTGGTTAAGCTGTCGTATCCTGTTGTCGAAATTTTGTCTAATATAGCATCTACATCCTCCTGGCGGGGTTTGGCCGACGAGCTTTTATCGTGGTTGGTTGATACTACTTTAAGTTTTGATTTGCGTTTGAATATTCCAGTTATATTTTCAATCCAGTCGTTACCACGCTGCAACTGCTTTACGTAAATAAAGCCGATCAACGCACCCCCTAAATGGGCAATTTGTCCGCCTGCGTTTGGTCCGGTAGTGCTTAAAAAATCGACAGCAACATAAAATAAGGCAATCCACTTTATTTTTACCGGTCCTATAAACATAAGACTAATGGAATAGTTGGGAACAATAGTTGCCGCCGCAACAACAATCGCCATAACGCTTGCTGATGCACCTACAACGTGACTAACCTGCTTAACATAGGAGAATAGAGGCAGCAAATTAAAAGCAACAACAAATAAAATACCCCCCGCAAGGCCCCCTAACAGGTACAGCCCGATGGTGCGCTTTTTACCTAAGAATTCCTCAAATATCTGCCCGAACCAGTACAGCCACAGCATATTGAACAGGATGTGAAACACACCCGCATGCATAAACATATAGGTTAAAGGTGTCCAAAAGCGGAACAGCAGATCGTGAAGATTTGATGGGAGGGAAAGATAAGTGTCGCTAAACTGGCTAATGTTATCCGTTCTGAACATTAACCCTTCTATAACCGCAGGTACATTAATTAACAAGTACGCGATGACGTTTATCCATATCAACAGATAAAGCTTACTGCGTAAGCCGTTTATTTTATATTGTATGTTATCCCAAAAAGTCATAGATCAATTAACAT
>CAMLFI010000222.1 GCA_946479225.1 uncultured Mucilaginibacter sp.
CTTGGTAATTGTATATTTTAGCCCTGAAGCCGTCGTTTTTAATGCCAATTTATTGTCGGCGATATAGCCGGCAGCAATTCCTGCTTCTTGTTCCGCAAGTTTAGCGGCAACGACCCGTTCTTGTTCAAGCGCTTTGTTGCGCTCCGCCATGGCTTCATCTAATGATTGTACCTTTTCAATTTTAACATATATCATCAAATTGCTTCCCTTCGGAAAAAAAGACGGGCGTTTATCTTCATTCCCTTTAAATATACTGTCAGTAGGTACTTTTATAACAACGCTGTCTTTGTCTGCAAGTAATGGAAATACGTCCATCAGATCACCATCCGGGGCACATCGCGCCTGAAACGGCCTGCCCACGGTATAAGTGCTCGCCAATACAGAATCCTTTTCGGTTTTCTGTACCATATTAAAGGTAATTATCTGGTCAAGTTTTATCTTTTCGCCGGAATTTTGCGTCACTATGCGGTAGATAGTTCCTTTTGAGGTACGCTTAAAACCATCCTGAGCGCTGGCACCCAAAGTAAACGCTAACGCAGCTAATATTAAAAAATACTTTTTCATAATAAAAAAGGCCTTCCTGTTAGCGGAAGGCCATGCTTATAATTATTTTTTTGCCGGAACAATATCAATCAGCTCTACATCAAAAACAAGGGCCGCGTTGCCAGGGATCTCCTGATAACCTCTCTCGCCATAACCCAACGCCGATGGGATAATAAATGTTGCCTTGGCACCTTTATTAAGTAGCAGGAAGCCTTGGTTCCAACCTGGTATAACCTGCTCCTGACCACGCGGCTGTCCAACAGGAAAACGAATAGGTTGAAACGGACGCATTTCTATATTCTGTAGCTTGCCTTTTACCGCTTCTTCTTTAATGTTGCTGTCAAACAATTTGCCATTATTAAGTAATCTGCCAGCGTATTTAACTACAGCCGTGTCGCCTGCGGCCATAAGTGGCCCGGTGCCTGGTTTTGTAATAACATAATATAAACCCGAATCTGTTTTAGCAGCATTCAGTTTATTATCGGCTATGTACTTTTTGATTTTAGCAGGCTCCTGTTTTTTTATATTGTCAACCTGACCGCGAACGTATGTTGATATGGTGCGTTGAAACACTTCGTCAGTAAGCGTGCCTTTAGGTATTACTTTTTCTATTTTCAGATCATAAACAACAAATTTGCTGCTTTTAAAGCTTGGCGGGCGGGGCTGACCGCCTTTGAAAACACTGTCGGCTACCATTTTTAAGGTAACGCTATCGCCTTCGCCAACTAATTTAAGTCCATCCATCATATCACCCTTAAATGATGGTTTCTCTACAATTAGATATTGCGACTGTCCGCCATCATAAGAACTATATATTACAGAGTCGGCATCATTTTTTATTACAACAAAAGCCGAAACGAAATCGCCTTCTTTTATTTTCGTTGTACTTTTTTCGCTGTGTACATTGTATAGCATGCCGTTGGGGCCTTGTTTAAATCCGCCGTTACAACTTGCAAAGCCTATAGCCGCAAGCGTTAAAAACATTAAGTTTTTTCTCATTTTTATTGAATTAGTAATTTTTTATATTTTGGTAAAATTAATTTGAATTGTTCAACAACCTGCTCAATACTATCTGTGGATTGTCCGCCGGCAGCATTGCGGTGCCCTCCGCCATTAAAATAAAGCTTACATATCTCGTTGGCCGGAAAATCGCCTTTTGAGCGTAATGACATCTTTACTTGATCGTCGCGCTCAACAATGAACGCTGCCAACCTTATACTTGTTATAGAGAGCGCATAATTTACTATTCCCTCGGTGTCGCCGGTTTGCACATCATAAGCAGCAATGTCCTGTTTTTTAAGCACTATAATTGCTGTATTAAACTCTGGCAAAACTTCTAAACAATTGCTTAAACAATGCCCAAGTAGGCGTATGCGATTTTCTGATGCGCTATTGTATACCAGCTCATGTATACGCCAGTTAACCGCGCCTTTGTCAATCAACTCTGCTACAACCCGATGAACATCAGCTGTAGTATTCGGCAACCTGAACGATGCAGAATCTGTCATTATTCCGGTATATAAACTGGTTGCCACATCTTTGTTTATGTATTGCTTGTGTTGCAAAACATTGGCAATAAAATCATAAACCAGTTGGGCGGTAGCGCAGGCATTAATATTCCAGTGGCGATAATCATCAAAATCGGCAGGGTCAAGGTGATGGTCTATCATTACCTTATAAGCGGCGCTGGCACGTACCAGATCGCCCATTTCATTTATCCTGTCCAGGCTGTTAAAGTCAAGACAAAAAATAATGGCGGCGTTTTCTATAAGTGTTGCTGATTCTTCGGGCCGGTCAGTATAAACTACAACATCTTCGTTCCCGGGCATCCATGTTAAAAAGTCAGGATAGTCGCTGGGTGCAATAACATGTGCATGATGGCCTAACTGTATTAAATAATTATATAAACCAAGTGACGACCCAAGGGCATCACCATCAGGTTTATGATGGGTAGTAATAACTATTTTTTGAGGCTGACCCAACAGATCAATCAGCGAGCCCGTATTTAACATACTCTTTTTAAAAAGATGCAAATCTATGTAAATTAATATGAAAGCATAATTATTTAAATTAAAAAGGCCATGTGCCATCCATCCGCATTTGCCTCTTACGCCAATATGTTGTGCGCTTCAATTAATGATGAAAACTAATTCTATGCTTAAAAAGAAGCTGTGTTTAAAAGCCACGACAATGGCGCATGAATTTTATTAACTTTAATGACAATGGCAATGAAAATTCTAAGAGAGTTTATTTAATAAATTTGTAAAAAAAGTGTTAATTGCTTGTTTATTATGTAAATAACATTTAGTTTTACAATTACTTAGTGTGCCTAAACGCGTGTCAAAAGAGATTAAAACATAAAAACATGAAATCAGCATATAAACTTGTTAGCCTTTTGTTCGCTGTAATAGCGGTTGTCTTCGTGCATTTGTTGTTTTTTATACACCACCCGCCTGAAGTTCAACTGGCTTTTTTAACACCAGGTGTAACGTTGGTTGCGTATTCTATTATTCGCGATGAGCTTTATGTAAGGCCAACTGTTAGCCTGCTTAAAGGAAGATAATATCATTTATAAGTTCATCTCCCGCTTCAGCGTTTATCTTTTCTATAATTTGCGCTCGCATCAATAATAATTCATTTTTTATTACAGACGACTCTATCCGCAGAAACAGCTTTCTTTCGTGGATGTAAAGTTCTTTTGTACGATTAGCCACCGATTTACCTACAAAATTTGGCCAATGTGCTACTACCGCGGTTTCGTCAAAACGGCGCTTTATCTTATAAACCTTAAGCATCTGCTCAAAAGCTTCTTTTAATGATTTATCGTTTGTTTTACGCATCTACTTCGCCTTTTGTAATTTTAAACAATTTAACCGGCACATTCATATCCTCAAATATTTGCTTAACCCGATTGTAGCCCGTGTCGGTAATAAATACTTGTCCGAAATTATGATCAGACACCATTTGCATTAGCTTTTCAACGCGCTTATCATCCAGTTTATCAAAAATGTCGTCAAGCAGCAACAGTGGTTTAAAACCCTTCGCCTTGTTAAGCAATGTGTATTGGGCTAACTTTAAAGCTATCAAAAAAGATTTTTGCTGCCCCTGCGATCCGAACTTCTTTATAGGCATACCATGTATGTGAAAAAGCAGATCGTCTTTGTGAACGCCGCCGGTAGTGCGCTCAAGTACTTTATCTTTCTCAGAGTTTTTCTTTAGCAAGACGTCAAAGTCTGTCTGTAATAGCTGCGACTCATAAACCAATTCTACATATTCTGCTTCGCCGGTTAAAAAGCTATAATGACGGTTAAAAACAGGTGTAAAGGCTTCCATGAAGACTTTCCTTTTTTCAAATATCTTTTTTCCGGATGCAATTAGCTGTTCATCAAAAATCTCAAGCAGGCTTTGGTCGTACCGTCCGGTATCCGCAGCCGCTTTAAGCAAGGCATTGCGGTTAAGCAACACCTTATTATATGCTATTAACTCATCAAGATAGCTATTGTCTGTTTGCGATATAACATTATCAATAAATTTGCGCCTTTCCTCGCTTCCCTCCACAATAATACTCACATCATTAGGCGATACCATAACCAACGGCAGCAAACCAATATGCTCTGCCAGGCGTGGGTAGTCCTTCTTGTTTCGCTTAAACTGCTTTTTTTGATTTCGTTTTACCGAGCAGGCAATAGCTTCGGTCTGCCCGTTACGGCTAAAGGTGCCGGTGATAATGAAAAATTCGGCGTCTTGCTTTATCTGCTGGCTATCAATAGGGTTAAAATAGCTTTTACATAAGGCCAGGTAATGTATGGCGTCAAGCAGGTTGGTTTTTCCGGCTCCGTTATCACCTAAAAAAGCATTTACGCCCTCGCTCAGTGTTAGCCCGGCTTCGGTGTAATTTTTAAAATTGATAACTGAAAGCTGCTGTAAATGCATAGAAAGTTCAAATTTAGTAATTACATGTGGGCTTTAAACACTTTACAGCGCTTAAAAGCATGCCGTATACATAAAATAAAATGCTATTGCTAAACCTTTTTAAAAAGTGTAGTTTTGCAACCTTTAATTTAGAATAGCAATGTCAAAAACCCAACAGAGTACCCAAAAACCATTGAATGATAGCGGTTTGGGGCAGGTAAGTAAATTTACAAGGGAAAACCAAAAAAGCTTAACATTTATTGTAGCAGCAGTTGTTGTAATGATAGCTGTATATGTGCTTTACCAAAGATTATATTTAGCACCCCGCGAAATTACAGCCTCAACGCAAATGCGCGTAGCACAAGAGTCATGGGCCAAGAAAGATTGGGATAAGGCGATTAAAGGTGATGCCGGATACCCGGGCTTTGAAAAAATAATAAGCGAATACAGCAACACTAAAGCCGCTAACCTGGCTAACTTTTATTTAGGTGTGGCTTACCTTAATAAAGGCGAATACCACAAAGCGATTGATTACTTAAGTGATTACAGGGGTGATGATAGCATGATAGCCGCTGAGGCTTTAGGTAGCACCGGCGATGCTTATGTTGAATTAAAGGATTATGATAATGCTGCATCATACTTTAAAAAAGCGGTAGATAAGGCCGAAAACGACTTTTTATCGCCACTTTACTTAAAAAAACTGGGTCTTGTTTATGAAACAACTAATGATAACAAGAGCGCTGCAGATGCTTACAAAAGCATAAAAAAGGATTATCCTGCCAGTACAGAAGCGCAAAGCATTGATGCTTATATAGC
>CAMLFI010000223.1 GCA_946479225.1 uncultured Mucilaginibacter sp.
AGGATTTAGGAGGGGCTTTTGAGCTGTTTATACTAGAAATTTATATATTTGACCACTATTGGCAATAACATTGTCAATATTTTATTTTATGACGATTTTGACAGGCGAAATAGGCGAAAAATATGAATTAGTTGTCGGTTTAGAGGTTCACGCGCAACTATCAACCCAAAGTAAAGCTTTTTCATCTGATTCGGCTGCTTTTGGTGCCGAGCCTAACCACCACGTAAGTGCTATTTCATTGGGGCATCCGGGTACACTGCCGCGCATAAACAAGCGCATGGTTGAGTATGCCGTAAAGATGGGCCTGGCCTGTAATTGCACCATCAATTTAAATAATCATTTCGCCCGCAAAAATTACTTTTATGCGGATCTGCCTAAAGGATATCAGATCTCGCAGGATCAGCAGCCTATTTGTTTAGGCGGCGAAATAACCGTGAAATTATCAGATGGCACCGTAAAAGACATCGCCATTCACCATATCCACATGGAAGAAGATGCAGGTAAAAGCATGCACGATAGTGTTTGCGACGATTCCTTCATCGACCTTAACCGTGCCGGCGTGCCGTTATTAGAAATAGTATCAGAACCTGATATGCGCAGTGCGGAAGAAGCCGGACAGTACTTAACCGAAGTACGCAAATTGCTGCGTTATTTGGATGTTTGCGATGGCAACATGGAAGAAGGCAGCATGCGCTGTGATGCCAATATATCTGTCCGCCTTAGAGGTGCAAAAGAATACGGCAACCGCTGCGAGGTAAAAAATTTAAACTCGATCCGTAACGTGCAGCGTGCCATTGAGCACGAGTTTGAGCGCCAGGTACGCGTTATTGAGGCAGGTGGTCACATAGATCAGAACACGCTTAACTTTAATGCTGATACCGGCGAAACATCTGTTTTGCGCAGCAAGGAAATGGCTAACGATTACCGCTATTTCCCTGAGCCCGACCTGATGCCAATAGTTTTGGACAATGCTTTTGTTGAAAGCATCCGCAAAACCCTGCCGGCTTTGCCACATCAGTTACATAAAAAATATACCGATGAGTTAGGCTTGAGCGAGTACGATGCATCAGTTATCACCGCCGATAAAGAGCTTGCTTTTTACTTTGAAGACCTGATAAAACATACTGCTAATTATAAGGCTGCTGTGCATTTGTTAATGGGCCCGGTTAAGTCGCACTTAAACGAAACCGGCGAACACATAAGCGACCTGCACCTGCGCCCCGAGAATTTGGCAGGGATAATTAAATTAATAGACGCCGGATCAATAAATAATACAGTAGCTTCGCATAAGTTGTTCCCGGCCATGCTGGCATCGCCCGGTAAAACGGCGCTGCATTTGGCAACGGAGTTGAACTTACTGATAACAGCAGACAGCGACGACGTTAGCGAATTTATCCGCGAAGCGCTGGCCAAGTTTCCTGATAAAGTAACGGAATATCAAAAAGGGAAAAAAGGCGTTTTAGGTTTGTTTATGGGCGAGATAATGAAACGCTCGAAAGGCAAGATCGATCCGCAAAAAACAAATCAGTTATTAATAAAAGAATTAGAAACTAAATGAAGATACGCCACCTCATCTGTTTGTTAGCTGTTATAAGCTTTTGCTCGGCTTGTGTGCAAAACGCAGATTTTACCCTTTCGGGCGAGATCAAGAATGCAGGTGATATAAAAAAGGTTTACCTGTTAGAAGCAGGCACTACCCGCGTTGAGATAAGCGATTCGGCAAGTTTAGACGAGCAGGGTAAATTTCAATTCAAACATTTTACGCCCTACGCCAATCTATACAAATTACGTATAGGTGGTTTCTTTTTTGATTTGATAGCCGCTAACGGAGACAAAATTGAGTTTATTACTGATATGCAGGATGAGAAGCATATCTACACTGTCAAAGGTTCTGAAAACTCGGAAAAAATACAGGAGTTTAATAAAATCAGCAGTTTTTACGGCGATAAGAACACTAAATTAGACGAACAGTACCAGGCGGAGGTAGAGAAGGCAGGTGCAGAAAGTGCTGAGCTTTCTAATAAATTCATCCCCATTTATCGTAAAAACGTAGCCGATTACAGCAATGCTTTAATGGCTTTTAAAGATAAGAATGAAAGCTCCCTGGCATCATTCTATGCCATGGTATCGTTGGATAGTATACGTTATGAGCAACAGTTAATAGCTTATGCAGAAAAGCTGAAGGAGAAACAATACTTTACGGATAACCCCGGGGTGCAGGCTTTTATAAACCGCTCAATTGCCGCGAAGGCTGTATCGGTTGGCCAAAAAGCCCCTGAATTCGCTATCCGTGGATTGGATGGTAAGCCTGTCAAGTTATCAGATTACAAAGGTAAATATGTGATGCTTGATTTTTGGGCGTCATGGTGCGGACCGTGCAGGCAGGAAAATCCAAACGTGGTTAAGCAATACAATCTTTATAAGGATAAAGGCTTTAATATACTCGGCATTTCGCTTGATGAGGACAAGGACCTTTGGCGCAAAGCGATAGAAGCTGATAAATTAACCTGGAAACATGCTTCGGAACTGAAAAGTTTTGAAGGCAGCACGCCATCGCTTTATAGGGTGTATGCCATCCCTTCAAATTTTATAATTGATCCTCAAGGTGTTATAATAGCAAAAAACATATCAGGCACTGATCTTGAAGATTTTTTAAAGAGAACATTTACCAAGGCTCAATAGAATGTTAAAATAAAGTACTATTTAACAATTTGTTAATATTGAGTTAACCATAATCTTCTTTTAAGCTTATACTTTTACTCAAAAAAAATTGTTAATGAGCAACACTACCAAACAGAAGATACTTATTGTTGATGACGAGCCTGATATATTAGAGCTTATTGAATACAATCTGAAGAAGGAAGGCTACCAGGTTTACCTGGCCCATAATGGTCAGGAGGCCGTTGCCGAAGCCAAACGTTCACTACCCGATCTGATAGTTCTTGATATAATGATGCCTAAAATGGATGGCATTGAAGCCTGCCGCATTATGCGCACCATGCCTGAGTTTAAAAATACTTTTATGGTGTTTTTAACCGCCCGCAGCGAAGAATACTCGGAGATTGCTGGTTTTAACGTTGGCGCCGATGATTACATTGCCAAACCCATTAAGCCGCGGGCATTAGTAAGCCGCATAAACGCCATTTTACGCCGCAACGCGCCTACAGAAGACGTGGCAGATAACAAGCTGGAAATTGGCGGACTGGTTATAGACCGTGAAGCTTATCTTGTTTTTAAAGACGGCGCGAAAGTTGTGTTGGCGAAAAAGGAATTTGAGCTACTTTACCTGCTGGCATCAAAACCCGGCAAAGTTTATACCCGCGAGGTGATCCTTAAAAACATTTGGGAAGACTCGGTAGTGGTTACTAATCGTACCATTGATGTTCACATCAGGAAGCTGAGAGAGAAACTTGGCGACGATGTAGTAGCCACCGTAAAAGGCGTAGGATACAAATTTGAAGCATAACAAAAGGCCTCCCGATCAGTCGGGAGGCCTTTTGTTATATAGTACTTGTATTATAACATTGGTTTGCGCTTAGCGGTAGCTTTTTTAGCTGTACCGGTTTTAGCGGTTGAGGCTTTAGCAGGAGCAGCGTCAGCTCTTGCTTTGGTGTTAATGGCTTTTACCTTTGTATCGGCTTTTTTCTTAACATCAGCAGCGGCTGCTTTAGCTTTAGTTGTAATTGTTTTTGCCTTGTCTTCGGCCTTTGCTTTAACATCCGCAACTTTAGCTTTTGTTTTTGACACCACTTTGTCAGCTTCTTTTTTTACTGATGCCTTTGTGGTAGTAACTTTACGTGCCGCGGCTCTTTTCTTTGGCGCAACGGCCTTTTTAAGGTCGTCGAATTTTTCTTCGGCAACGTCTGCTACGTCTTCCGCTTTGTCTTTGGTGCCTTCCCAAAGTTCTTCAATTGTTTCTTTAACCTTCTCAAAAAATCCCTTTTCTTCAGGTTCGGTTTTTTTATAGCTCATGTTTTTATTGATAGATAGATAATTGTTTTTCAATATTATAACCAACGGAAATTGAGTTTTGTTTTTGGGGGATAAAAACAGGTGGCTGGGGGAAGCAATTACACTAAAAAGAATTTAAATTAATAACCGTATTTTTGCCGGCTAATATAAAAGCATGAAGATACCCAAGTTTGCCGACCTGATATTGTTTGAGGATGATGATTTGATAGTGATAAACAAGCCGGCGTTTATCAGTTCGCTGGATGAGCGGGGAGAGGGCAGCAGCGATATCAGCATTTTGCGTATGGCAAAGGCTTATTCAGACGACGCGCAGATCTGCCACCGTTTGGATAAGGAAACATCAGGATCATTGATCATAGCTAAAAACCCTGAAGCGTATCGCCATGTATCCATGCAGTTTGAAAAGCGGCAGGTAAATAAGGTTTATCATGCAGTTATTGATGGTACACATGTTTTTGAAAAACTTTTGGTTGATCTGCCCATACTTAATGTTGGCAAGGGCAACGTAACCATAAGCAGGCAAGAGGGCAAACGTGCCGAAACCTGGTTTCAATCTTTAAAATTTTTTAAACACTATACTTTGGTAGAGTGCCGCCCGGTTACCGGGCGGATGCACCAGATCAGGATCCATTTAGCTACGCAGCGGGCATCAATTGCGGGGGATGAAATGTATAAAGGCAAGCCTGTTTTTCTATCGGCCATCAAGCGTAAATATCATTTAGGCAAGGAGCAGGAAGAGCTGCCCATTATGAAGCGTTTTGCCCTGCACGCCTATCAGGTTACCTTTAAGGTATTGGATGGCACAGACGTAACCGTACACGCCCCGTACCCCAAGGATTTTGAAACGCTGTTAAAGTTGTTGGAGAAATTTGATAGTTAGTCGATTAATTAACTACTATCTCGCCCCTCAAATACGTCACCGCTTTACCACTCATCAATACGCGCTCGCCTTTTAGTTCACACCATAGCTCACCTCTGCGGGTAGATAACTGGTAAGCATGCAGTTTATCTTTCCCAAATATTTTGGCCCAGTAGGGGATAAGGTTGCAATGTGCCGAGCCGGTAACCGGATCTTCGGGTATGCCCGCACCCGGCGCAAAAAACCGCGAAACAAAATCTGAATTTTTTCCCGGCGCGGTAACAATTATACCTACCGTATCCATTTTTGAAAGCGCGAACATATCCGGCGCCAGGTCAGTTATTTCTTCCTCTGTATCATAAACCACAAAATAATCCCGTGATCTTAAAATAGCCGTAGGTTCAGCACCGCCTAAAGCCTCTATCAAGCCATTTGGTGTT
>CAMLFI010000224.1 GCA_946479225.1 uncultured Mucilaginibacter sp.
CCGAGGGACGAGCAACAGTGTAGGTTTGCGGCGCGGTTTTGTATTCTTTTATACTACCGTCTGTTTGTTTGACCTTAATTGTACCTATCCAGGTATGAACACCTTCGCTGCCTGTGCTGCCGGTATATTTTCCCCGCCCTGCTTCTGTAGTAAGCTTTGCACCATCCACTGTTATATCCGGTGAAGATTTTGAGTCAGATGCGGTCAAAAATACTTCGGCTGTATAAGGCTGACCTACTAAAACATAGCTGCTAGGCGCTACGGCCACTGCCGAAAACTGGTCAAGGTTAACAACTGCCTGGTCAACTTTACCTAATATTTTCTTTACTACTTCGTTCTCCGCGTTTTTTGCATCGGCTTCAATTTTAGCCAGTGTGGTTAAGCTTGCTCCTAAAGGGATACCCTCGCCAAAATAAGCTTCCTGCCAGCTTTTCTTAATATCACCACGTCTTGGCGGATCAACCGCGTTAAGCGAAAAGTTTGCGCCTGCACGATCCTTAGCATCCAGCAATTGCAATAGCTCGGCGCGGGTTTCATCAATCTTTTTCCTTAAAACTTCACCGTTTTTTTGATTGATCATTATGCGCGGAGAAATATCCAGGTTATCGCGTGCATCAACGTCGCCAGTGGTTTCATTTATTCCGCCACCTTCTTCAATCAATTTCTTTTTTAAAGTTTCAATATAAGTATTCAATTCCTCTGCTACCTGGCTGGCTTTTTTAGCCCGCGCGTAAAAAGGTTTAGCACGCTCAGGCTGCTCTTTTAACTTGGTCTGCTCAAAAGCGCTGTAGGTGTTTTCAATACTTGTAGTAACATTACTTCTTGATTTATCTAAACTGTCGGTAATGTTTTTAAAAGCGTCCAATAAACTATCAGGCACATTCAATGCAATAAGACCCAGTAAAACCAGGTACAAAATGCCTATCATTCGCTGCCTTGGGGTTTGTTTGCCTCCCGCCATGTGTTATTATCTTATTACTGTGTAAGTGAAATAATAGTATTGTTAATTAACTGCGGGGCTGATTCATAGCCGATAGCATATTGCCGTAAATGGAATTTAATGACGATAGGTTTTTAGCCAATCTGCCCACTTCATCTTTAAACAATTTCGAATCGTCTAGCGACTCATTAAAGTTGTTCATGGTTAATGAAAGATTTTGATAAAATTTATTCATTGATTTTAAATGAGCGCTTGAATCCTGTAGTTCCAGCTCGTACACGGCATTTAATGCAGAAAGGTTTTTTGCTAAATTATTTACCTGCTCATGGTATGCTTTTGAGTCGCCTTCTGATCCGGCCAGATCCGTTAAATTAGCTGATGCTTTTTCAAATGCAACGCTTAACTTATCATAGCTTGCTGTAGCAGTTTTAACTTTTTCGGTAAAGATTTCGGTAGCTTCGCCGGCATCTGTAACGCGGGCAATGCCTTTTACCTTATCGCCAAAGGTTCTTAAGCCTTCGCCCAAACTTCCTATCAACTCAGGTCCAATTTTAGCATCGGCAAGCATTTTATCCAATGCTGCGGTGTTTGAGAAGTTATCGCCACCACCTATAGCTCTTGCTGAAGATTTAGGCAGTTCGCCGCTAAAGTCTTCCTTTAACTCTGGATAAACGCGTGTCCAGTCTATTTCTTTTTCATCACGCTGAAAGCCAAGCAAAAGAAACAGAAGTGCTTCTACTGTAAGCCCACCTGCAATAAAATAGGTAGAGCCGGGCCAGTGTAAAATTTTAAACATTAGCCCCACAATTACTATTGATGCGCCCCAAGAAACTATATTGTTAATTCCGTATGGTTGTTTTTTCCCTGCCATAATAAAATACTAAGTAGTTGAAATTGTATGTTTTAAATTATCTTTTGTCCAAAAGATCGCGGCCCAGGAAGCTTGTTACACAACGGAACCCGATGTATGATTTTGCAGTATCCTGATATTCGAAGCTGCGGGATGAATTTTGAAGAAAATAGCCTATGTCTTTCCATGAGCCGCCTCTTACCACCTTACGTTTCATAACCTCAGCGTCAGTTGCTTTGGCATCATAATGGAATGTAGGTGAAAGGTCGTTTACAAAAGTCGATGCTGACTCGTCAAAAGCCGATGATGTCCATTCTGCTACGTTGCCTGCCATGTTATACAGGCCAAAGTCATTCGGAAAATAAGAGCGCACCTTTACGGTGTAAGCGCCACCGTCGTCAGAGTAATTACCACGGCCCGGTTTAAAGTTGGCTAATAAGCAGCCTTTCGCGTTTTTTATATATGGGCCGCCCCATGGATAGTCTGTACCTATCCTGCCGCCACGTGCTGCATATTCAAATTCTTCTTCGCTTGGCAGGTCGTAAGGTGCGCGCTTGGCCTGGCGTCTTGAATCTTTATAAGCCTCGTTATAGCGTGTGCGCCATACGGTGAATGCTTTTGCCTGGCGCCAGGTTACACCTACAACAGGGTAATCTCTGAATGATGGGTGCGAAAAATAGCCTTCAACCATCGGTTCATTTGCGGCGTATGAAAAATCTTTCAGCCAAACCAAAGTATCAGGGTAAATGGCTACCGTATCGCGCATAATAAAATCAGAGCGTTTTTTTGTTTTATCGTATGCATGGTTGGCAGCTTCGCGCAATTGCATTAACGAGTAATTGTATTTTATAAGCCTTACATCTATTTCGTCGCGATCAAAAACGCGGTCATCGCCCTGGTAATACATGGTCTGCAGTTTTTGCCTGTTATCAGGCTGTCCTTTACGCGCAGAGGCCCAAATAGGGTTTCTGCGTACATATTCCCAATTGATATACTTTTTGCTACCTGCGGCAGGTGCGGCAGCACCTTTAGGTGTTATGTAGTATTTAGGATCGTTTAGATAATTGACTATGGCAATGGAGTCGCGCACCCAATTAACAAACTGACGGTACTGGCTGTTTGTAATCTCGGTTTGGTCCATAAAAAAGGCAGGTATAGTAACCTGCTTTGTTTGGGCAATTTGAGCAAAAGTAACGTCCTGATCAGTTTGGCCCATTAAAAAGCTACCGCTCGGCACGTACACCATGTTATATGGCACCTCCGGCTTAAAAGTTCTTGACGGGACTCCGACCACTTCACCACGATCTGCCGAACTGCCGCATCCGGCTAATACTCCTGCAGATAAAACAGCAATCAAAATATAAATATGCTTCATTTCTAATTAATCAAACCTTTAATAACAATAGTAATTGTTATGGCTCCTCTAATATATTAAAATAATTTACTCAAACGCAAAAACGTTGCTAAAATAGCATAAATTATCATTTTAACAGCTAAATATATTTTGCATTTAAAATATTAAAGCAAAAGTTTTTGTTTACTCACTATCAACGCATTGCGTTGATAGGACTATTATTTATACGGGAAATGGTGCTGAATTGTTTGGCTAACTTAGAAAATAAGCACAGAATTATTTGTTTACCTGTTTAACATATTGCTCTATTGCCATGGTCATTGAGGGCGCGGCCGGTGTTGGGGCCGGTATATCCAATATTAAACCTGCCTCTAAAACAGCTTTATGCGTGGTAGCGCCAAATGCCGCTATGCGCGTATTGTTTTGCTTAAAATCAGGAAAGTTTTTATAAAGCGATTGAATGCTTGATGGACTGAAAAAAGCAATTATATCATAAAAAACCTCGGCAAGGTCTGATAGGTCACTGCAAACTGTGCGGAAAAGCACAGCAGGCGTAAAATCATACCCGTTCTCGAGCAAAAACTTTTGGGTTTCTTCGGCAGCTACGTCAGAACATGGGTATAAAAACTTCTCGCTTGAATGTTTTTTCAGCACTTCAGCCAGGTCGCTCGCGGTTTGTTTGCCAAAAAATATTTTGCGTTTGCGATACTGGATATACTTTTGAAGATAGAGGGCGATGGTTTCTGAAAGGCAGAAATACTTCATATCAACAGGTACTTCAAAGCGCATTTCTTCGCATATGCGGAAAAAATGATCAGCAGAATTGCGGCTCGTAAAAATTACGGCGGTAAAGTCGGCAAGGTTTATCTTGTCCTTTCTGAAATCTTTAGCCGGTACGCCTTCCACATGAATGAAAGATCTGAAATCTATTTTCAGGTTATGTTTTTTCGCAAGCTCGGCATAGGGGTTCTTATCATTTTCGGGCTTCGATAATGTAACCAGTATGCTTTTTACCTTTTTCTTTCTCTCTTCCAATGCTGTTTATCTATCGTTTATAAAACTCAAATATTATATTTCAGTGCCTTGATCAAAATTAAAATAGGGCAAATTTCGAGGGCACAAAGATAGATAAATAAATAAAATTTATGAAATCGAATATTTGAAATGATATTCATACTGCTCCGCAGGTAAAGCCACGCAAAAACTACTACCAATAATAAAAAAACCATCACTAACAATATCGGAATAAATGCAGCGGCAAGCAGGCTGAAACAAAGTGTTACCGGTAAAAAAACAAAAGCCGCGTTAAAATAGGTTAGATAAAGCAAGGCAATGTATTCTTTTACCACATTTTTAGCATCAAAAATAAAGGCAAGCGCCTTTAATACTAAAAACTTAGCGGCAAATAATATTACAATAAGGGTTGATAGCCACAAGAATAAACCCAGGCCGCTAATGCTATAATATACATTTTTATAATTAGCCAACTGGTACAAAAACAAACCAAACGTTAAGCCAAACAAAACAAACAGGCCAATAAAAGCGCCAACGCTTATGGTACTTTCCTCTTTACCGCTTATTTGAGAAAGGCTCCGTTTGCTGTAAAATGACCAGAACACCTGTTTTATTTCAGCATTCCATACCAGGTTGAGCAGTGCTGCGTAGAGTAGTATAGCCAGTAGCGCTATTATTATCCATTTGTCGCGCGTGTAGCGGATGTGACCATTGCCGAAGGCACTTTTAGGTTTATAGGGAAGATCTAAAAAATTGCGACCGTGATAGAGCTTTTCTTTTAAATATTCGGCTACGTAACGGTTGGTGGCATTATCATCAGGCAGGCGCACGTACTGCATGGCAACAGAATCGGCAACAAACTTTTCCCTGGTCCGTTCTGCCCGCACCACAGAATCGAGCACGGTTAAAGCGCCTGTATCACGTATCTGGGTGCTGTAATTTCTGCGAGCAGGCAATGAGTCGCGCTGCGCAAAAGTTGCGGTAGCAGTTGCAGTTAACAGAAACAAAAGGAGGATAGCGCGCATTTACAAAGCCTGTGGAAGCAATTTCAGCAAAAGTAGCTAAATAATAAACTTATCAGGAAAAGCATTTGAATATCGCG
>CAMLFI010000225.1 GCA_946479225.1 uncultured Mucilaginibacter sp.
TGAATTACTTTAAGCAAAAAATAAAAGCAGGCGAGATAGGATCATCAGCTATGCCTCATAAAGTAAACCCTATTGACTTTGAAAACTCGGAAGGCAATTTAGGTATCGCCAACGCCTTATTTGAACATTTAGCAGCCAAGCTCCCTATCTCCCGTTTACAACGTGATTTAACTGATTCAACCGTACTTCGCAATGTTGGCGTACCTGTTTCACATACGCTTATCGCTATCAAATCAACCATAAAGGGTTTAAATAAATTATTGCTTAACGAAGCCGTAATTAACAGCCACCTTGATGCTAACTGGGCCGTAGTTGCCGAAGCCATCCAAACCATCTTACGCAGGGAGGGCTACCCCAACCCTTACGAGGCTTTAAAAGAACTTACCCGCACCAATACGCATGTTAATGCCGACACCATTGCTGAGTTTGTGGAAACACTGCAAGTTAGTGATAGTATAAAGGCGGAGATAAAGAGAATAAGTCCAGCTACTTATACCGGGGTGTGATAATGTGCAGACGAGACGATGTGCATCCTCAAGTCATCTATCAGTCAAAAGCAGTTAACATGGTGTTTTAATTAAAAAACCTGTTTAACTTTGTTTATTCAATTTAAATAAGAATTAAAATGACCATCAACGTATATACCGAAAGCACCCCGAACCCGGCAACCATGAAGTTTATAGTGAACAAGTTGCTGATAAACGGCAGTGTTGACTATCCAACCAAAGAGAGCGCCGAGAAATCGCCGTTTGCTAAGGAGTTGTACAAATTCTCGTTTGTTAACGGTGTATTCTTTGCAAGTAACTTTGTTACGGTTACCAAAACCGAGGATGCTGAGTGGAACGATATTGAGCCGATACTTAAAGAATTTGTTAAAGGCGCGGTAGAATCTGAATACAAAGTTCAGTTAGAAGAGCAGGAAGAAGTTGCTTTTGAAGGTACTGATATAGAGATTAAAATACAGCAAATATTAAATGATTACGTTCGCCCGGCTGTTGAGCAGGATGGCGGCGCAATATCTTACCGTTCGTTTACCGAAGGTGTTGTTACCGTTGAACTTCGCGGATCTTGCAGTGGCTGTCCATCGTCAACCATTACTCTGAAATCGGGTATTGAGAATTTGTTGAAGCGTATGGTGCCTGAAGTTACTGAAGTAGTATCGGAAGCACTATAGTTAATCGACAAAAAACAATTATTCATAATAAGCAAAAGGCTGTGCAAATGCACAGCCTTTTGCTTATAGCGTTATATTAGCAATTATGATATAAAATGTTCTTTTATCGCCTCCAGCATCTCCCCTGTCAGCTTTCCATTGGTCGCCAGCAACTCGCGGGAATCTAAAATCTCATCGCCTCCACTAAAGTTTACCACATGGCCGCCCGCTTGCCGCACTATTACAATGCCTGCTGCTACATCCCAAGGGTTTAAGTTGTACTCGTAATAAGCATCAAACCTGCCACAGGCTGTATAAGCCAGATCGACGGCGGCAGAGCCCAACCTGCGCAGACCATGGCAGCTCTTCATTAAATGAGTAAATAAGGCAATGTATTGCGGCTGTTTATTAAAATCATAATATGGGAAACCTGTAGCCAACAGACTATCACCAATGGTAGGCGCACTGCTCACTTTAATTTCTTTTCCATTTAAATAGGCCGGGGCACCTTTCCAGGCGTAAAAGCATTCGTCCTGATTCACCTCGTAAACTACACCTATTATCAATTCGTTGTTATCCTTAAGCGCAATGCTTACAGAAAACACCGGCAGGCCATGAATAAAATTAGTAGTGCCGTCCAAGGGATCAATTATCCAGTTATATCGCTCACCTAACTTTGTTGTGGTTTGCTCCTCTGTGATAAAACCAGCCTCAGGCAATATACTTTCCAGGCCTTTTACAATAATCTCTTCGGCAGTTTTATCTACGTAGGATACCAGGTCATTCAAACCTTTATATTCTATTTTATCAGCGGCGAAACTTATGCGCTCTTGCCGTATAAATGCTCCGGCCTGTTTAGAAACCTCAATTACTTTCGCTGTTATTTCTTCCAGATGCATGGTGACGTAGTGATAAACTAAATGAGAAAATCTTATGTACAAAAAAGCTTGCGAAGAACAGGCTCAATGCCGCTGTAATGCGCGCAACAGGGGGATACATTTCCACCGTTTGTACAAAAAAATCGAGTAGGGCAAGATTGGCAAAAAAACCAATTATGGCCACGGCTGAAAAACGTATAAATTGTTTTACAGGTGTAGATGCCGATTCATTAAATACGAAATATCGGGTAATTAAAAAATTGACTATAACGCCCATGAAAAATGAAACGCCTAATGAGAGTTTATAGTTATCAAACCCGTAATCAAAAAAGGTGTAAACCGGTCGTTCAAAAAAGTTATGGTACAGTAAATAAAATGCGCAAATATCAACCAAAAAGCCAGCCCCTGCAGACAGTACAAACCTTACAACCTGGTTCTTTAGTAATTTATGTGCTACAACTACATTAGCCATGCTTAACCGCGGGTAATACTTTCTGTTTTTTTGCCGTTACGATAAGCGCGATGCCTGCTATAATTAAGCAAAGGGATATTAACTCGGCTTGGGTAAATGGTATACCGAACAAGTGGTATTTTGTATTTACGCGTATCTTTTCTATTAAAAAGCGTTCAACGCCATTTAATATTAAGTAGATACCAAACATAACGCCCGGCAATTTTATGCGATGACGTATGCTCCATAAAAACGCGAACAAAATTAAGCATACTAGACACTCATAAAACGGTGTAGGATAAGCCGGGAGTTTCAGCTCGTTACAAAACTTGCCAACACAACCCGGAATTGGGTTGTCATAATCCATATGGCTTACGTTGTGAGGATATTTAAACGCCCACATCCAATCAGGTGCCCAGCTAAGCCAACTTGGTTTAGGATTAGTGTTTGGGATGCCCCAGTCACCATCTCCTGCCATTTGGCAACCAATGCGACCAACCGCATAAGCTAGCATCATACCCGGCCCGCCAATATCCAACATGTTACGCCACTGTATACCATGTTTGTTAGCAACATACAGTACCGCAGCGCCTCCGCATATTAAGCCACCGTAAAAAGTAAGCCCCTCAAACCCTATCAGCATGCCAACGGGGTCTTTCATAAAATCATTCCAGTTCTCTAAGGCATTAAACAGCTTTGCTCCGGCAAAACCAAAAACAGCTGCCCAAAGCAGAAGCGAGCCCATTAATTCGTAAGGGTGAGCTTTAACCTTCTTGGTTACCGGTTTAGCTAAAATCTGTTTTTTATTTTCGGCATAGGCCCAATAAACAAATACTGCGGCGGCCGCAATTCCCCCAAGCCAGTTACCCCGTCCTGATATGATGAAACCTTGGGTATCATCAACAAAAGCCCGGTAGTTCAATATCATATCAATTACCTTAAAGCCGAATATAAAACCGAATACAGCGTTGCCTGCCAACTCAAGCGGAGATACAGGTGCTCCGATAGTCACTTCTTTTTCGAAAGTATGGATGTAGCCAAGTTTTTCTTTTCGTTTAAATTCAGATGAGAAAGCCCAATAGCCTGCCAAAAATGCCAGGGCCACAAAGAAGCCGAATGTTTGTATAGGCAGGACAATATTCCAACCAAAAAGGTATTCAATAAGCGAACTCAGGCTTGGGAACATAGCTATTTATTTGAAGCGAATATAAGTGTTAATGCACTAAAATTTCTTCGCTTTCGGTTATTTCAACATCACCGTCCGGTGAAACTTGTGTTAATTGTATGGTTTTTAATTCGTTAACCAGCACCGGATCAAACTTGGTTTTAACCTTTACATAGTTACGCGTAAAGCCGTGCATATATCCTTCCTTAACATCACCTTCAAACAATACTTCGGCGGTTTTGCCTAACTGGCCCTCGTAAAAGGCGCGGCGTTTTTTTTCAGAAAGGATATGCAGCATCTTGCTCCTGTCAGCACGCGTTGAACCGGGCACAACACCTTTCATTTCTGCAGCAAGCGTATTTTCGCGTTCGGAGTAGGTGAATACATGGAGGTAAGATACATCCAGATCGTTCAAAAAGTTATAAGTATCAATAAAATCCTCGCGTGTTTCGCCGGGAAAACCAACAATAACGTCAACACCTATGCAACAGTCAGGCATCACTTGTTTTATTTTATTTACCCTATCCACATATAACTCACGTTTATACCTACGGCGCATAAGGCTCAAAATTTTATTGGATCCCGACTGCAATGGTATATGGAAGTGGGGAACGAACTTTTTTGACGTTGCTACAAAATCAATTATTTCATCAGTAAGTAAGTTAGGCTCAATTGACGATATACGGATACGGTCAATACCCTGTACTTCATCCAGCGCCTGCACGAGGTCAAAGAATTTATTTTCGCGCTGACCATTAATTATACCAAAATCGCCAAGGTTTACGCCGGTCAATACGATCTCGCGAACACCTGAGGCGGCAATTTTTTCCGCTTGTTGTAGTACACTCTCAATAGTGTCGCTGCGGCTCGCGCCGCGCGCTAATGGTATTGTACAAAAGGTACAAGAATAATCACAGCCATCCTGCACTTTCAAAAAAGTACGGGTGCGGTCGCCAATAGAAAAAGCAGAGACAAATTCGTTAGCTTTAGAAACGGGCTGATTAAGTACCAAGGCCTTTTCCTTTTTGGTCAGGTCAGTAATATGGTCAACTATCTGAAATTTTTCTGCGGCACCCAAAACCATATCAACTCCCGGAATTTCGGCAATTTCTTTTGGTTTGAGTTGAGCATAGCAGCCAACTATAGTAACGTATGCCTTAGGCGATATTTTAAGGGCTTCCTTAACAACCTTTTTGCATTTTTTATCGGCATTCTCCGTTACAGAGCAAGTGTTGATCACATATACATCAGGCGTATCAGTAAAATCAACAGTATCAAAGCCTGCCTGGTTAAAGAGACGGCCAATAGTTGATGTCTCAGAATAATTGAGTTTACACCCCAGCGTATAAAAAGCAACTTTTTTGTTCATTTTCAATCCGCAAAGATAGGATTTTCAACTTAGCATTAAAAACCGTATAAGCAGCTATTAAGAACATCTATCGGGACGATTACCTTGCTATTTATCTGTGACGATTGATATACTTTTTAAGATACACACCTGTGGCTGACCGCTCTTCCCTGATAATTTCAGCCGGCGTACCTTGAAAGATAACTTGCCCACCATCGCGTCCGGCCCCGGGGCCCATATCTATAATCCAGTCT
>CAMLFI010000226.1 GCA_946479225.1 uncultured Mucilaginibacter sp.
TACGGATTTGTACTACTAATGAATGCAGTTGCTTATACCATATTGACAGTTGTATTGGTAAAGCACGAAGGTGAAGCATCAATATTAGCCAATGCCATGGGCCGCGATTGGAAAGGCAAAATATCTTTGGCGTGCTATTTGGCTGCCATTGCATTGGCTTTTGTTAACACTTATGTAAGCTTCGGGTTGTATTTTGCAGTTGCCTGTATATGGTTCATCCCTGATAGACGGATAGAAATAAAAATGGCCAACGAGCAACAAAAAGCTTAACGCGGCTGGAATTTATACCTGTCACCATTATTAAAGTTTACAGTATACCGTATCGATGCACGCACGTAAGGATAATTTTTAACTACATCTTTAAAATCCTTGTAGTTACCCTGTAAAGTAAAATAGCCCGACTCCGCTACCAATGAGAAGTTTTTGATAACCTTTACATCCAATTCGTTTGATACCGCGTGTAAATAATAATGCGAGGAATTACCATTTATGGTATTAAGGTATCCGCCGTTATAGTGCAGTCCATAGCTGATCTTGTCAGAAAGTGCTATTGTTCCCCCTCCATTTATCGCAAAGCCTATTCCATAGTCATAGTTACGCATATTGAATATATGATCATCAGGCACTGCACCTAAAAGTATCGGGCCGGCACCAATATTTGTAGTCAGTTTGAATTTTTTTGGCAAGGTAAATTCAGAGACCAGGTTGATCTTTACGCTTTGTCCTCCATAAAAAAAAGACTGGTTGTTGATGTAATCATAATTGGCTGATAAAACGGCGATGTGGTTAATTTCTTTGTTAGACCGTATGCGCCAGCCTGCTAACGATCCATATACACTTACCACATTAACCATTGAGCTGTCGTCCTTGCCGCCCTCAATGTTTACTACTATATTACTAAACGGAGTACGATATCCCTGGTAGGGTGTGCCGTAAATAAATTTCATATGCCCGTACCAGCCAAACCTGCCACGGTTGTCGGCACTATAACGACGATAACCGAGATCAAACTCTGCTAATACTTTTGACGAATCCCGTTCAGTAGTGTTGCGGCTTAATTTGCCAAACTTGCCCGTAATAATTCTATTAAAGCCATTCATGGGGCTTACCACAAATGCCAGCATTTCGCTGCCGTAGCGCTTAAAGCCGCGGCCGCGGTTGTTCACTATCATGTTAGATAACCGGTAGGTCATTTCACCTAAAACTATACCACCAAAGGTGGTGTTAACGGCGTCATTAATAGAAGGCCGCTCGGTTTCGGCCAGGGTTTCCCAAACCAAAGTTCCTGCTACAGTACCCGGTATTGATTCCCAAAAGTTATAACCATTTGCCCTGAAAGAGGTAAAATATAAACTGCCATGATAGGGATGTCCAAACTGGTTTGTTTGAAAAGGATCTCTATCCCATTCCCACGCACTGGGTTTAAGGTTACGGCCCATGCTTGCCAGGTTAATATCAGCGTAATCCTTGTTTACAACGAACTTGTCATATAGCCATGGCGTTACCAATGAAATGCCCGTTTGAAATGCAGCTCGCCCAAAATGTTTTTCTCTTGGAGCTTCTACCGGTGGTCTTTTTCGTTTAATAGAATCAACAACCTCGGGTACCTCTAAAACAGGCATCACTTGTGCCACAGCACCGGCGCAATAAACAGTTAGAATAAACACAAAAGACAGTACCGTCTTTATATAGAACTTACAGGAAAAAGGTCGGAATAGCATATTTAAATATCGGCACAATAGGAAAACGGAACTAATAATTGTAGTACCGCCCGGGATGCCAATGTAGTAAAGCAAGAATTTGTTAAAATGTTTGCACTGCGTTAACTTTTACAGTGCAAACATTTTGATTTAGCCATTATAAGCAGCCTGCAATTTAGCAATATCCAGTTTGCCCATTTGCAGCATAGCCTGCATAGCGCGTTGTGAACCCGCTGCATCAGGTCCCCACAAAACAGAACCAAGCATTTGCGGTACAATTTGCCACGACAGGCCAAATTTGTCTTTCAGCCATCCGCATTGGCTTTCCTTTCCGCCATCCGCAGTTAGTTTTTCCCAAAAATAGTCAACCTCGCTCTGGTCGGCACAGTTCACGTAAAACGATACCGACTCATTAAATTTAAAAAGCGGGCCGCCATTAAGCACCATAAATTCCTGGCCGTTGATAGTAAAGGAGGCTGTAAGTATTTTATCGCCCATTTTATGGACGCCGCCTATTTTGGCATCACTGAAAACAGAAACGTAAAAGTTCATAGCCTCTTCGGCATTGTTGTCAAACCATAAGAATGGTGTTATTTTTTGCATGATTTTTTCCTCCTATAAATGTTATTTCAGGTAATTGTTTTTGTTGATGTAAAGATAGAGGGCACCCTGCTTATTACGTGAGGTGCATAAGCGACAACATAAAGGGGGAATTGAGTCAAGATATAACGGCTAATGAATAGATACTCAAATGCAAAAATGTTGAGATAAAACTAGCGCGGGAAGTGTAAATAAAAATCAAAGTTTATATATTTGCGCCATATAGTATATAATAAATGAAAAACTTAGGACTTATTATAACAGTAGTTGGATTAGCCATAATTGCAGGTTGTTTCTTTTTAACTCCTCCGCACGCATTAAACGCAGCAGATTCTGAAAGTGGACTGAATGCTGAAGCAGCATTAACTTTCGGTGGCTTTATAGTTTTTGGTGTTGGCGTTGTAATGTATATTTCAAGCCTTCCGTTTGCTAACCAAAAGAAATAAAATTTATAAGGACATTTAATGATTGCGATACCTAATATCGCAGTATTCTTTGTCTCTGATATTTACGAAATAAAAAAGGGAGCCTCGCATTTTTGTGGAGCTCCCTTTTTATATCATCACCATGTTAGCCTTTAAACCTGCGGGTTTTTGTTTCGCTGCTTAAGTAAAAATCAGCATATTTTTAATATCGTGATAGTCAGAATTTTAAGTGAAGATTGCAGCTAAATTTCCTGACTTATAAGTTGTTTCACTTTGTTCCGGCCTGAAACTGCAAGGCGCTATGCATCAACTGGTTACTAAAAGTTCTGTTCCGGTGTGTTCCGCTTATTCCGGAACAAACACATCAAGTGATGAAAGCGTCGGCTATATTCTTTGAATCTCTGGCTTGAAAGGCTTTTCAAAAGGTTTTACCCCTTTTACACCCACCTTACGGCGATATACCTTATCATTAATTGTTACGTACATTATATCAAAATTCGGCCCGCCAAAGCAAAGATTTGATGGGTTGCCTTTACCAGGGGTTGGGATTATGGTAATCACCCGGCTCTGCTCATCAAGCACCTGTATGCCCATTCTGGTTGTAACCCACATGCGGCCATTAGCATCAAATTTCACACCGTCAGACCACGCGTTATCTGCATCATCGGGCACATGCAGCCAACCCAGGCGTTGCTTGTTGGTAAGTGTTCCATCGGCCTTTATCTTAAAAATATAAACCCAATGAGATGCAGATTCGCACACATATAACATGGTTTGGTCCACGCTTAAGGCCAGGCCGTTGGCAAATTTAAGGCCTTCGTCAACCACGACCTTTTCGCCGTTTGGTCTTACAAGATATATCTTACTAGGCTTGTCAACGCCATTTGGAGCGGTTACATATATGTTTCCATTGTTGCCAATAACAATATCATTACCGTTAATAACATCGCTTGCAACAATAGTCGCTTTGTTATTATCGTCATAGCTTATAATCTGATTGGTTGCGTTTGCTACGGTATAACGCTTGCCATCAGGGCCAAATGCCGTTCCACTTGCTTTTTTTGCATCGACATTTAATTGGGTAAGCTTGCCGTTTAAATCAACCTTATATGTTTTTGAATTGGGAATATCCTGAAAAAAGACCTCGCCTGCGGCATTAGTAGCCGTGCCCTCACTAAATCCATATCCTTCGCCAACCAGTTCCCAACCTTCGTTAGGAAGGATTATCTTATTGGTATAGGCATTCTTTGAAATTCCGACTTTAACCGGCTCAGGGTAGCCCTTCCATAAAAAGCGCATAGCCTGCGGAAATACGGCTGTGGCGTGAGTACTGTTGTGGGCTCCTTCACCCCATGAGTGCTCCACCTCATAACCAGCGAACTTAAATGCCCGTTCCATCATTTGCGCGGTTATCCACCAGTCACCTGCATAGTTGTTTAGGTCGTTTGTGCCGTCCTGCAAGAATACTCTTATCGGCCTGGGCTCATACTTCCGTATTAGGGTGGCAAATCTTTCTCCACCGCGTAAGCCAACAAAGGTGCTTATCGCGCTAAAAACTCTTGAGAAAGATTCCGGGCGTTCCCAGGCAACATTAAAACCGGCAATAGCGCCGCTGCTTTGTCCGCCAATAGACCTGTCGTTAGCGCTTTTTGACAGCGTGATTGCGCGACCGTCTTTAGTTTTCTGTTTCTCAACAAATGGCAAAACCTCAGTTAATAAAAACCGGGCGTAGTTATCGCCTAAGCCGTCATACTCATAGCTGCGGTTGTTACGGTTACTGGCGGTTTGCGTGTTTTCGGCAACTACTTGTCCCGGAGTTACAAAAACGCCAATTGTAACAGGCATTTCTTTACTATGTATCAAATTATCAAAAACCGTAGGGGCTTTAAATTGAACGGCATCCTGGTTAACATATAAGCAAGCGGCTTTTTTACCATCATATTGCGCAGGAACGTAAATGGTAACTGTGCGCGTTGTTCCGGGGAATATTTTTGAATCTGTAAAAGGCAGCTGGATCAGCTCGCCCTGTGGCACACCTGCATGTACTACTGAAGCAGAATCAACCGGATATTTTTCTACAGGTGCCTGTGCAAATGCAAATTGCAAAGCAAAACAAAGAACAAACGCCAGAGCTTTCATCGATTTTATTGAGTTCATTTTTGTTGATTTATATATTTGGTTATCAAATATATAAATTAATAATAAACAGGTTCAACCTTTAAAAGTACTATGTTTTTGATGAGGAACTTTTTGTGTTATGATATTTACGGACTACAAAAAGTATCCTTCCCCTGGCCAGGAGAAGGATACTAAATTATTGAGCGTATTTTAATTGATATTCAGCGGCACGTATAAGCTGAAAGTTACATTCCGACCGGGATTATAAACCCCGAATGTAGGATCCGTTAAGGCCAGACGTCCCGGACGTAAGCGATTGAGTGCGTCATAATAGCGTTTATCACTTAGGTTATTTCCTGATACGGCCAATTTAACAGCCTGTTTGCCCATGTTAAATGT
>CAMLFI010000227.1 GCA_946479225.1 uncultured Mucilaginibacter sp.
AATTAAGTAATAAATATCATAATCTTATTAATGTCAAAAAATAGATTTAGTTGCCAAATCGCCTCTGATAGATAGCGGCAACTCATTAGCTAATACAATTTAGCTAATGAGTTATCCTCCTTAATAGCGGTAATCAATTCATTGATCTTTCTATAACCGGCATTATACAATATACCTGCCATGCTTATCCGCTTAACGCCACAATCAGCTAACAATTGAACATCCGAAATAGCGGATACCCCCACCACATTTACCGGAAGATCAACCGCCGATACAATTTCTTTTATCAAGCTTGTATCGCTTATCCCGGTTACAAACAGACCATCTGCTCCCGCATCTTTATACAACTTTGCCCGGGCAATTACCGTTTCCTTAGGATTCGGCAGCTTTTGCAGGTAAACATCAGTTCGGGCATTAATAAACAACTGCTGATTTGTGCTTTTCAAGTAGCTGCTAACCGCGTATAATTTCTCTAAATAAATTTCCTGCCCCTGGTTATCCTCCAGGTTAATGCCAACCGCGCCAATGTCAATGATCTTTTGAATGTTACCCGCCAATTCCTGTAGATCATTCGTGTAACCGCGTTCCATATCTACAGACAATGGAATGTTTATAACCGACTTTATCCGCTTTACAATGTATAACATCTCATCAAACGGGATCTGCTCGCCGTCTTTGTAGCCTAGTGAGTCGGCAATGGCACCGCTTGATGTGGCAATGGCGTCAAACCCTGCTTTTTCAATGATCTGCGCACTTTTGGCATTCCAAGCATTACCGACTACCAAAGGCCGCGGTTGGTGATGAAGGTTATAAAATATCTGATAGTGATCCATAATAAATACTTATAAAACGGGCTTTTCTACTTCGCCGGTACTGATATAGGTAAACAGGCTTTGCTCAATAAGCTGGCCCCAGGCCGTAGAGCAGGCATCGTAACATTCTACTTCGGGCTTGATACCCTCATGCGTAAATGTTAATTGGGTCTTATCTCCCTTTTTGCTGATCTCGAAAATAATTTTTGTGCCGGTCCACTCTTCTTTATCCTCAATAAAATTAAGTTGGCTCTCGGTAACCAGCCATACTACTTTTTTACCGGGTATAGATTCAATTACCTGCTGTTTTGAATAGTGCATATCCTCGTACCTGTACGTAAATTCATCGTTAACATCTTTGGTGTTACCCTCAAATTCTCCCGACCACCAATTTTGTGGTGTAATAATGGCCTCAAAAACTTCCTGCGGTGTTTGATCTACTGTTATTGTAGTTGTGAAATCTGTTGTTTGCATGTTAGTTAATATTAGGTATGACATTTATTAGAACACTGAATGTGTATTAATTATAACACAAACATAAGTGCTAAATAACCACTTAGGATAGGTCGAAATAGACATTCTAATGGGTTGATTTGGACAAACAAACAGCCTACCTTTACTTGCATGAAGCATATTACCATAATTGCACCTTACAGTCAAACCACACTGGGCACAATAGCATGTATTGCCGGCGCATATGAAATTTTTACCCGCGCTAATGAATACTTTAAGGAAAGCGGGAACAAAGGGACGTTTAAAATTGAAATAGCAGGTATATCTGCTCAAACAGATCTGGCGCATGGCCTTTTCTCGGTGAATACCCATGTCCACATTTCGGATATTAGAGAGACAAACCTGATAATTATACCATCGCTAAGCAGCAATTTTGAAAAAGCCCGGAAGGGAAATGCTGACATTGTGGACTGGATAACCAATCAATATAAAAACGGCAGCGAAGTAGCAACCATGTGCAGCGGCGCTTTTATGCTGGCCTCAACGGGTTTACTGGATGGTAAAAACTGCTCTACCCATTGGAACTATGCCAATAAATTCAGGACACTATACCCTGACGTAAACCTGCAGCCCGATGAGTTGATAACCGACGAAAACGGCATCTACACCAACGGCGGTGCTTACTCTTTTTTAAACCTGGTACTTTACCTGGTAGAGAAATATTACGACCGCAAGACAGCTATCTTCTGTTCCAAAATATTCCAGGTGGAAATGGACAGGCAAAGCCAGTCGCCGTTTATAATATTTAAAGGACAGAAGCAGCATAGTGATGAGATGGTGAAGGAGGCGCAGGCCTATATTGAAGGTCAGCTAACGGAGAAGATCTCCATTGAGACCCTATCTGCTAAATTCTCTGTAGGAAGAAGGAATTTCGACCGCAGGTTTATAAAAGCCACCGGGAACACCCCTATTGAATATATGCAGCGCGTTAAGGTGGAGTCCGCAAAAAAATCATTTGAGACCACCCGCAAATCAATTAACGAAATTATGTACGAAGTAGGTTATTCTGATCTGAAAGCGTTCCGCGAAGTGTTTAGAAGGTTTACCGGCGTTTCGCCACTGGTGTATAGGAGCAAATACAATAAGGATGCGGCGGGTATTTAGAATAAGCATCCACCATAGCGATGGTTTAAACCGTACGATGCATATTTAGGATAATTACCACTATAGCGATGGGTTTGAAACCCATCGCTATACAGAAAGCCTGCGGACTAGTTGACTCACCCGACTTCGCTGCGCAAGCGCAAAGAGGGGTTATTAATTTAATTTTTCTTGCCCTCTTTCCGCCGCAGGCGAAGAGAGGGCAGACGAGTGAAACGATATCGGGTGAGTCCATGCCGAATGTTTTTCTCAAACTAAATTTGCGTAGTTAAATAACTACATATATATTTGTAGTCAAATAGCTACATAATGAATTTAAGACGAGACGTATTCCAGGCCATTGCCGACCCTACCCGCAGGGCCATACTATTGCTGCTCGCGTCGCAATCACTCACGGCAGGTGCTATAGCAGCTAATTTTGATACGGCCCGGCCCACAGTATCCAAGCACTTACAGATCCTTACCGAATGCGAATTACTGGCGCAAACCCAAACGGGCCGCGAGGTTCACTATCACATCAACGCCAAAAAAATGAAAGAAGTAGCCGAATTTATTGAGCCGTTCCGCCAGATGTGGGATGACAGATTCAATAAACTGGAAGCCATTATGAAAAACTATCCGCAGAAAAAATAATAACATCATGGAACTGAAAACAAAAGTTGCCGCCGAAGATGGCAGGCACGACCTTACTATCACCCGGGAATTTGATCTGCCCGTGGCCTTACTGTTTAAAGCTTACACCGAAGCCGAAATTGTAGAGCAATGGATGGGAACCAAAGTGCTGAAACTGGAAAACAAAAAGCATGGCAGCTACCGGTTTGAAACCACCGACCCGAAAGGAAATAAATATGGCTTTAACGGCGCGATACATGAGTTCATTGTCGACAAAAAAATAACCCGAACCTTTGAGTTCGAGAACATGCCCTTTGATGTGCAGCTGGAGTTTCTGGAATTTGAAAAACTGACAGATGATACCAGCAAGCTCACCATACACACCGTATACCGTTCTGTAGAACAGCGCAACGCTGTGCTGCAAATGCCATTTAAGCAAGGTATAAATATGGCGCATAACCGTTTACAGGAGATAGGAGATCAATTAAAATAACATATCATGACTAAGAAAAACAAGATTATCTATTGGATAACAACGCTATGGTTGGCGCTAGGCATGCTGTCGACAGCTATAGTGCAATTACTTAATGTGAAAGACGAAGCAGACATGATGACTAATTTGGGTTATCCGTTTTATCTACTAACGTTATTGGGTATATGGAAAATTTTGGGCGTGGTAGCGGTGTTAATTCCTAAATTTGGTTTAGTGAAGGAATGGGCCTACGCTGGTTTCTTCTTCGCCATGTCGGGTGCGGTATATTCGCATCTGGCAATTGGAGATGCTGCGAGTGCGCTTTTCGGGCCACTTTTATTATTGGTTTTAACTGTATTATCGTGGTATTTCAGACCGGCAGAAAGGCGTGTTGTTTCGATGTAATTTATAATTAGCAAGACATGAATACCAGGGTTGATTTTTATTTTGATAAAGAGGAAAAGTGGCAGCAGGAGATCAGGAAAATGAGAGGTATAGCACTTTCCTGCGGACTTAATGAAGAATTAAAATGGGGCTGTCCCTGTTATACATTTAACAACAGCAATATTGTTTTAATACACGTTTTTAAAGAATACTGTGCCTTCCTGTTTTTTAAAGGGGCTTTATTAAAAGACACTGACGGCATCCTTATCCAACAAACTGAAAATGTTCAGGGAGCCCGGCAGGCAAGATTTACCAATATACAGGAGGTAATTGAGCGCGAAGCCGCATTGAAAGCTTATATTTTTGAAGCTATTGAAGTTGAAAAAGCAGGCTTAAAGGTAACATTGAAAAAGACGAAAGATTTCCCCGTTGCCGAAGAGTTTCAGACTAAATTAGATGCCGTGCCTGCATTAAAAAAAGCGTTTGAAGTATTGACGCCCAGCAGACAAAAAGGCTATCTATTACATTTTTCATCAGCCAAACAATCAAAAACCCGCGAGGCAAGGATTGAAAAAAGTATACCACAGATTATGAACGGAAAGGGTCTGGACGATTAAAACGAAATCCAAATGAACAACCAAAACAAACTGTCGCCACAGCAAAATGAAGAATTGCTGGGCATACTTAAAACCCGTTTTGAGAATCACATGCAGCGGCACAAAGGTATAGCCTGGGCAGCTGTACAAGCAAAATTGGAAGCAAATCCCGAAAAACTTTGGACGCTAAATGAAATGGAATTTACCGGCGGCGAACCGGATGTAGTGGGTTTTGATGATAAAACGGGCGAGTACATTTTCTACGACTGCTCCGCAGAAAGCCCTAAGGGCCGCCGCAGCATTTGTTACGACCGTGCGGCATGGGAAGCCCGGAAAGAGCACAAACCTGAGAATACGGCCCTTGATATGGCTGCGGAAATGGGCGTTGAAATATTGAACGAAGAGCAATACCGCCAACTACAAACACTGGGCAGCTTTGACCTGAAAACATCCAGCTGGGTGAAAACGCCCGACAATATCAGGAAACTAGGGGGCGCCATTTTCTGCGACAGGAGATATAATACCGTTTTTACCTACCATAACGGAGCGGAATCGTACTACGCGGCAAGGGGTTTTAGGGGGATGTTGCGAGTATAATTTGCGCTTAACCTTTTAGATACATTCTGAATAGCATAAACCGGACAAACGGTGGTTACATAAAATTATCTTTGCCATAAGATATTATAAAACATGGCAACAAAAATTACAATAAACAATAACGGATCGGTAAAAT
>CAMLFI010000228.1 GCA_946479225.1 uncultured Mucilaginibacter sp.
AGTTATTTCTATGGCGAAAGCACCAACGGCATGAAAGCCATAACCGCCGAGAACTTTGTTGACGTGATGATAGAAGTGATGGGCGATGAACCCGCCGCTGTAGAGCAATTAAGAAGCGGTAAAGTGGGCTTGAAGGATATTGAGAAGATAATTGCCTATTATCATTCGTTGCAGGACGAGCGCAGCAGGCGCAGCAACTAAAGATTTTGGGCGATAACAAAACCGCTTGCCCAGGCCCATTGAAAATTGTATCCGCCCAGCCATCCGGTAACGTCAACGCACTCGCCGCCGAAGAACAGGCCCGGCACTTTCTTAGCTTCCAATGTTTTTGAGTACAGTTCGTCGGTTGATACGCCGCCGCGCATAACTTCGGCTTTATCATATCCCTTATCGCCGGCTGGCTTAACTTTAAAATTATGGATGAGGTTATAAATATTCTCTAAATCTGTTTTACTTAAAGATGCCAGGTTTTTTTCAACCGGCAGATGATCGCTCAGCGCCTCTACAAACTTGCGGGTATATAGGGTGGTAAGAAAGTTAAGCAGCATTTTTTTGCCGTTGGCGACGCGTTCTTCTTGTATAAGCTGGGTGATATCCCTATCAGGTAACAGGTCAATATAAATAAACTCGCCGGGTCGCCAGTAGGATGAGATCTGCAAAATGGCAGGGCCGCTTAAGCCCCAATGGGTAAACAAAATGTTCTCATCAAAGCTTGCCTTGTCGTTCCAAACCCGGCAAAAAATGCTGTTGCCTGATAGCTGCTCATACCAGGGCTGATCCTTGCCTGTGATAGTAAGGGGGACCAACGCGGGTGCAGTATTTACTATATTCATTCCAAATTTACGAGCTATGCGCAGGCCAAAGTCAGTGGCACCCATTTTGGCAATAGGCAGCCCGCCTGACGCAATGACTACCTTGGAAGCGGTGATGTCTGTTTCTTCGCCATAGTTTTCATAAACCACTTTAAAACCATCATTAGTTTGCTCAATCTGCTTAACATCGGTGTTGCATTCTATCTCCTGACCGAGATCATGGCAAAGATCGGTAAACACTTTCACCACGTCGCGCGCCTTATCACTCTCGGGGAACAGCTGCCCTAAAGTTTTTTCTTTACCTGTTATGCCATAGGTTTCAAAAAAACTAATCGTGTCGTCAACCGTCCACTGCGCAAAGGCCGACTTAACAAAATGTTCATTCTCACTAATAAACTGTTGGTCTGTAGCGTACAGATTGGTATAGTTGCAGCGTCCGCCGCCGCTAATTAATATCTTGGCCCCTACCTTATCGTTCTTCTCCAGAATAAGCGTTTGTTTGCCTAAAAAGCCGGCCTGAACTGCGCACATTAATCCGCAGGCACCACCGCCGATAATTATAGCATCAAAATGGGTTTGTTTTATTAATTTTGCCGGCATGGGTGAAGTTTCGCAAATATCAGAATTTGGCAAGATACTTATCTTTTTAATTGCGGGAATAATTATGGTATGCGTTGGCTTTTTGGCGAACCGCGTTTTATCTACCAGTAAACCCAACCCGATCAAGCTTTCGTCATACGAGTGCGGCGAAGAACCAACCGGTAATGCCTGGCTGCCTTTCAATCCTCGTTTCTATGTTATTGCGCTGGTGTTCTTGCTGTTTGATGTGGAAATGGTGTTCATTTTCCCCTGGGCGACGGTATTCGGCAATCACGAAATTATTGCTTTAGCACCCCAATGGGGATGGTTCTCACTGGCAGAAATGTTTATATTTTTAGGCATACTGATATTAGGTCTGGTTTATGTTTGGGTTAAAGGGGATCTGGATTGGATAAAACCCAACCCGATTGTTCCCACCACCAATGTAAACATTCCGGCATCGTTGTATGAGAAAGTAAATCTGCAACAAACCGCCTATATCGTTAAAACGTTTAATGAAAAACCGGCTTTTGCTGAGCCTGTCGTGGCTGCTGTGTCAGAAAAACCGTCGGGTGAAGCGCCGATAAGAAAGCCTATGTTTAAACCCACCTTTAAAAAACCTGCAAGTGATGAGTGATATGAACAATGAAGGAGGCGGCTTTGTAGTTACCAAATTGAACGATCTGCTTAACTGGTCGCGGTTATCATCCGTATGGCCGTTGCAGTTTGGCATAGCCTGCTGCGCCATTGAAATGATGGCCTCATATGCTTCAACTTATGATCTGGAAAGATTCGGTGTATTTCCGCGTGCTTCAGCTCGGCAGGCAGATGTGATAATTATAGCCGGCACAGTTACCTTTAAAATGGCGGAACGCATAAAGCTGTTGTACGAGCAAATGCCCGAACCTAAATATGTTATCTCAATGGGTTCATGCTCTAACTGCGGTGGCCCCTATTGGCAGCACGGTTATCATGTAGTGAAGGGTGTTGACAGGGTAATTCCGGTTGATGTATATGTACAAGGCTGCCCGCCCCGCCCTGAAGCTTTGATTGGCGGTATATTAGAGCTGCAAAAGAAAATTGAAGGGGAACAACTCATCAAAATATAATGCACAACCTAAGCAATTACAAAAAACACGCCTTAAAAAACATCCTTTGGGTTGGTTTTTTGGTTGGCACGTTGGATGGGCTTGCGGCATTGCTGCTAAATTACAACGTTGGGCCTGCACCAATTTTTAAATTTATTGCAAGCGGCGTGTTCGGGCCAGACGCGTTTAAGGGCGGTACTGAAATGGTTATTGCCGGTGTCGTGTTCCATTATCTCATTGCTTATTTGTTTACAACAGCGTTTTACTTGCTTTATCCTTTCAGTTTATCCCTATTAAAAAACAAGTATGTTGTGGCCAATGTATACGGTGGAATAACCTGGCTTGTTATGAATATGATCGTAGTACCGATGAGCAAGATCGGTCCGCACGATTTTAAAGCCTTTGCTGTTGTTAAGGCCTTGTTGGTATTGATAGTTTGTATAGGGTTGCCAATTGCGTTGATAGCGGATAAGAAGTTAAAGAAAGCTAATTAATCAGCTGATTTAACGTTTGCATCTATGATTTTTTTATAAAGGTCCTGAGCTACATAGGCATTCCAGTCAATAGCAAACGTGCAACTCCTGTGAATTTTAGGATTACTGGTTTGATATATCATAAAATAACTTTTATACTTACTCATTGATATCTCTTTCCAAAGCAGCTTGGTGTCTTTACTTAGCCTTAGTCCATCTGCCTCAAAGTTGAAACCTGCAAGTTCAAATTCTTTCTTTTCGTTAAACGCATCGATATATTTATTTAATATATCGGATGAATAGTGTTTCCAAATTAAGTTGAAGATATTTCTCCACGCTTTATCATAAATCATTGCTTTTATGCCGTAGAAGCTATTTAAGGATATCTCTAAAACTTTATCGTCCTCATATTTAATTTCTATCCAATATTTCCTGCCGATATAAAATCGGTAACCTCGTGTAAATTTGACTCCTAAGCGAAACGCATCAATGGATGCTGCCGGAATAAATAAGTAAGGCTCAGCATTAGAAACATTTTGTACAGTTATACCATCTGCATTAATAATATAACGTGTCTTGATTTTGGAACCAAAAAACTCAGGAATTTCAACAACATTACTTTCATCCATTGCAACAAGGTTGGTAAAGATTGTCGAATATAACGTATTCCCGCAATAGCAAAAACACTGTGGGCAATCAATTTGAGGTATTACTACCAATTTTGACAGATTTAGGGTAAACTTGCAGTTGGAAATGAAAACATTTTACGGAGACCTTAAACTCGGCATTTTAGGCGGCGGACAATTGGGCCGCATGCTGATACAACAGGCTATAAATTATAACGTTACAGTTAAAGTACTGGATCCCGACCGCGAGGCGCCTTGCCGCAAATTATGTGATGAGTTTGTGGTAGGCGCACTAAACGATTACCAAACAGTTTACAACTTCGGCAAAAAGGTTGACCTGCTTACCATTGAGATAGAGAAGGTTAATGTGGATGCCCTTGAGCAGTTAGAGAAAGAGGGTGTATTAGTATATCCTCAAGCACGGGTTATAAGGTTAATACAGGATAAGGGCCTGCAAAAGCAA
Source organism: uncultured Mucilaginibacter sp. (assembly GCA_946479225.1). Next base: position 4,042 of record CAMLFI010000228.1, read on the forward strand.
TTCTTCAAACAAAACGATATCCCTACTGCCCCGTTCCAGGTAATTTCTTCGCCTGCCGAATTGGAGCAGATCACCATGCCTTTTCCATTCATCCAAAAGCTTAGGCGAGATGGTTATGATGGACGTGGTGTGTATAAGGTGGTTGATAGATCGTATTTAAAGGAAGCATTTAAAGAGCCCAGCCTAATTGAGCAGTGGATAGATTTTGAAAAAGAAATAGGCGTAATTGTAGCCCGTAATGAAAGCGGCGACATCAGCGCCTTCCCGATGGTGGAGATGGAATTTAACCCGGATGTTAACCTGGTTGAGTTTCTGATCACTCCTTCTACCCTCCCATTTGAAATACACCAACAAGCTGAAAGCATCGCCAAAAAAATTGCAGATGACCTTAAAATTGTCGGTTTGTTAGCCGTTGAAATGTTTTTGACTAAAGACGGCCAGATATTGGTTAACGAATTGGCACCGCGCCCGCATAATAGTGGTCATCAAAGTATCGAGGGTAATGTCGTATCGCAATTTGAACAGCATTTACGCGCGATATTTGACCAACCACTTGGCGATACCGCCTGCCTTAACAATGCCATAATGGTGAACGTTTTAGGCGAAGAAGGACATGAGGGACCGGCAGTTTACCAGGGCATTGAGAAAATATTAAAATGCCCCGGTGTATACGTACATTTATATGGCAAAGCTTTAACCAAGCCTTACCGTAAAATGGGACACGTTACCATAATTGACGCAGACAGGGAAAAAGCTATTGAAAAAGCCCGGTTTGTGCAGAAGACGCTGAAAGTTATTAGTTGATAGTCGATAGACCATGGACCATAGTCCATGGCATTATGAATAATAGAAAAACACTATGGACCATCGTCCATGGTCTATGGACAAAAATATGAGCCAAGTTAAAGTAGGAATTATAATGGGCAGCAAATCGGATCTTCCGGTTATGCAGGATGCTGCTGATGTGTTAAAGGCATTAGGTGTTGAATACGAAATAACCGTTGTATCAGCACATCGCACGCCCGACCGTATGTTCAGCTACGCCCGCGAAGCTGCGGGTCGTGGTATCAAGGTGATTATCGCCGGTGCCGGTGGCGCGGCTCATTTACCGGGCATGGTGGCGTCCTTAACTCATTTGCCTGTTATTGGTGTTCCGGTAAAGTCAAG
>CAMLFI010000229.1 GCA_946479225.1 uncultured Mucilaginibacter sp.
AATTATCGTCACACATTATTATTGTTTTTTAAGTTAAAAATGCAATTGGCATTTCTTTTGTCTACCTAATGTATACGCCCACCAAAGGGCTGTTTTTCATAGGTAGATGTGGGGTCGTAAAACTGCGAGAGTTTTCCGACCCTTTTTTTATGCGATAAATTTCTGTGGATGCATATCCGGCGATGGATTACATCCAATTTGTTATTTTTGCCGCATGACGATAAGCGCGGGTGTATCATTTAAGCTGCTTGACCAGGATCTGTTATTGTTGCCCCAAAAAGCTATTTACTGGCAGCAGCAGCGAATGCTGTTAGTTGCCGATGTGCATTTGGGCAAAACAGGGCATTTCAGAAAAGCGGGGATAGCAGTTCCGCGAGACCTGGAACAAAATGATTTAGCCGTATTATCTGATCTTGTAGACGAGTTTAAACCACTCCGCATTGTTTTTTTAGGCGATCTGTTCCACAGCGATATGAATGCCGACTGGGAATGGTTTGCCATGTGGCGGCAACAGTTCCCTAAAGTCACCATTGATCTGGTACGAGGCAACCATGATATTATCGCCGATAAATATTACGACCAGTTAAATATCGAGCTCCATAAGCAAATGATCATCGGGCCGTTTTTAATGCTGCATCACCCGTTGATAGAAGCCGACCTACAATTGCTTACCCAATATGCATTTTGCGGGCATATTCATCCCGGCATAAATTTAACCGGTAAAGGCAGGCAGAGCATTACCCTGCCGTGTTTCGCATTTGGCAGCAAACAGGCTATACTCCCATCATTCGGAAAATTTACGGGGAAGGTTGCCGTAAGAACGTCTAAAACCGACAAGATCTTTGCCGTGTTGAAAGACAAGGTAATACCTTGTTAGGTAGATTATTGCTTCGCCATAATAGCGTTAACAGCAACTTCCAACTCATAATAATCAAGACAGCGTTTAATTATTTTGCCCTTGCCATCCACCAAATAATAGGTAGGTATTTTGGTAATGGCCCAGTTTTCTGCATTGGGCGAAGCTTCGCCTTTCAGGTCTGATAGCTGTGGCCATGTCATATTGCTCTTTTTAATGTAAGCCAGCCATTTAACACGGTTATCATCAAACGATACGCTTATAACTTCGAGTCCTTTGCTTTTATACTTAGGCAGCAGCTTTGTGGCCATTTCATTATGATCACGCAAACTTTGCGAATTGAGTGCCCGCCAAAAATCAACTATAATAACCTTTTTATCAAGCGCCTTCAGGTCGATGGTTTTTCCATCCGGTGTGGTTCCCTCAATTTCAGGTACCTCACCGCCGGCAGCTAAACGGGTAAGTTGCTTTAACTTTTCCTCCAATAATTTTCCTTCATCTGTATTTTTTGCAGCGTCGCGTAGTTTCTTAAACGCTTCATAGTAGCCAACAGGGTTTAGCTGGTATTCAGTATTCAGCATTAAGTGCGGGGTAATTTCGTTATCAGGATGCTGCTTAATAAAATCGTTAAACAGGGCAACCATATCAACTACATTTGCATCTAACTGCTGATTACGTAGTTGCTGCAAGCGGTCGTCGCGCTCTGCAAACGTCAGCAGCTCGTCATCCAGCTTGCGCATTTGCGAATCAAACGACATCACTTTAGCACGTGCCGACGCTTTAGCTGCTTTTAGCAGGTCATTGTAGGCAGACAAGTCAGTTTGACTTTTTGATTTGCTTACAATATCAGGATAAGCCTCCGGGTATTTAGCATCATACTTAATAGTGTAGAATGCGCCGGGGTCAAGGTATATCTCATTTTTCTTAGACGCATTACCCCCTACAAAACATACCAGGTGATAAAAGCCTGCTGATGGCAAAGGCTGTTTATTAATATAAAACTTGCCATTCGCTATTTCGGCCTGATATACAATTTCATTGGCGTTATTACTTATCAGCACCTTGCCGGTACTACCATTCAAAACTGTTCCCGTAAATTCAACGGTTTTATTGCCGCAGCCGGTCAGTATAAAAGCGGCTGCCAAAAAGAATAAAAAATAGCGCATATAGACAAAGTTTAGCGGGGCAATTTATTTAAACTAAAGCATTTTTTAAAGTCGATTTAAAAATATTCAATGGTCAAAAACACGTCATTTTTTTAGATTGATTCTAAATAATCATTTCATGGGTAAAAGCCCCATTGCATTTCTATCTTTCGGCATTTAATAAATACTTTTGACAAAAAAATTTGTAAATACATAATGAGTGAATTTAAACAAACTCTAAACTCATCGCTGGGTAAAAAACTAATCATGGCGCTAACGGGCCTGTTTTTGTGTACGTTTATTATTGTACACCTTAGCGGTAATCTATCGTTGTTTAAGCACGATAACGGACAGGCATTTAATGCGTATGCCCATTTCATGACGCATTTTCCACCTATCAAGGTAGTATCTTATTTGTTGTACCTGTCAATACTGGTGCATTCTGTTTACGCGCTGGTTTTGACAGTAAAAAACCGTAAAGCGCGTCCGGTAGCTTATGCTTCACAAACAAAATCGCCGGCATCATGGTCGTCAAAAAACATGGGATTGTTGGGGTCAGTTCTTTTATTGTTCATCGTGATACACATGAAAGACTTTTGGTTTAACTATCACGACTTTGCCGGCAACTCAACTGTAACTTACAAAGAATACAAAACCGATCTAAAGACCGGTGAGCAAATATCGGCAGTTGATCTTCCTCCGGGCGATTATGAGTATGCGGTTTACACCGAAGGTACTGTAGAAACAATGGTGGCTAAGGACCTTAACAAAACTGTCGAAATAGCTTTTAAGCAATGGTGGTATGTGGCATTTTATGTATTGGCCATGATCGCCGTATCATTTCACCTGCTGCATGGTTTTCAAAGCGCTTTCCAAACCCTCGGTTGGACGCACAGAAAATATACGCCTGTGGTACAGTTTATCGGTACGTGGTTCTTTGCGGTTATTATACCTATTGGTTTCGCGCTGATGCCGGTAATTTATTTTTTCTGCAGATAATATAGCAGACAGAGGTTATTGTTTAAGATAGAGAATTAGAAATAAAGAAAATATGAAGTTAGACGCGAAGATCCCTGCCGGTCCATTGGCCGAAAAATGGAGCAAGCATAAATTTAACTTAAAGCTGGTTAACCCCGCCAACAAACGCAAGTTTGATGTTATTGTGGTTGGTACAGGTTTAGCCGGTGCTTCGGCAGCTGCCACTTTGGGCGAGTTAGGTTATAATGTAAAGGCATTTTGCTTTCAGGATAGCCCCCGTCGCGCGCACTCTATTGCGGCGCAGGGCGGTATAAACGCAGCTAAAAACTATCAGAACGACGGCGATAGCGTATATCGTTTATTTTATGATACCATTAAAGGCGGTGACTACCGTGCCCGCGAAGGCAACGTGCACCGTTTGGCAGAGGTATCAGTAAATATTATCGACCAGTGTGTTGCACAAGGTGTACCTTTTGCCCGCGAATACGGCGGCTTGCTGGATAACCGTTCATTTGGTGGTTCGCAGGTGTCGCGTACGTTCTATGCCCGCGGCCAAACCGGACAACAATTGCTTTTAGGCGCTTACTCTGCGCTTAACCGCCAAATCCACAAAGGCAAGGTTAAAATGTACACACGCAGCGAAATGCTGGATGTGGTTACTGTTGATGGCCACGCTAAAGGTATCATCACCCGTAACTTAGTAACAGGCGAAATTGATACACACACCGGTCATGCTGTATTGTTATGCACAGGCGGCTACGGTAACGTCTTTTACTTGTCAACCAACGCTATAGGTTCAAACGTAACTGCGGCATGGCGCGCTCACAAACGCGGCGCTATGTTTGCCAATCCTTGCTATACGCAAATTCACCCAACCTGTATTCCTGTATCCGGCGATCATCAGAGTAAATTAACCCTGATGTCTGAATCGCTACGTAACGATGGACGCGTTTGGGCACCAAAAACTGTTGAAACGGCAGAGAAGATGCGCAAAGGACAGTTAAAAGCTGTCGATGTTAAAGAAGAGGATCGCGATTACTTCCTGGAGCGCAAATATCCATCATTCGGTAACCTTGTACCCCGCGACGTAGCATCACGTAACGCTAAAGAAATGGTTGACGATAACCGTGGTGTAGGCGGCTCGGGCATTGCAGTGTTCCTTGATTTTGCCGACGCGATAAAGCGCCTTGGACAGCCTGCTGTAGCAGCCAAATACGGCAACTTGTTTGATATGTACTATCAGATCACCAACGAGGACCCGTATACCCAGCCAATGCGTATTTACCCTGCGGTACACTATACCATGGGCGGCCTTTGGGTTGATTATAACCTGATGACTACCGTACCTGGCTTGTACGCTTTAGGCGAATGTAATTTCTCTGATCACGGTGCTAACCGTTTGGGTGCCTCTGCTTTAATGCAGGGCTTAGCCGACGGATACTTTGTTATACCATATACTTTAGGCGATTACCTGGCTACCGTCGGTCCAAAACCGGTTGATGCCAGCCATCCAGCTTTTGCACAAACAAAAAAGGATGTTGTTGATCGTATAAATAAACTACTGGCGCTTAAGGGCACCAAAACGGTTAACGAATACCACCGCGATCTGGGCCACATTATGTGGGAGTATTGCGGTATGGCACGTACAGAAGAGGGCCTGACCAAGGCTAAAGGATTGATAAGCGCACTTAAAGCCGACTTTTGGCAAAACGCGCTGGTGGTAGGCGCTAACGAAGAGGCCAATGCTTCATTAGAAAGAGCCGGCCGCGTTGCCGACTTTATAGAGCTGGGCGAACTGATGGTAGACGACGCGCTGATGCGTAAAGAATCATGCGGTGGCCACTTCAGGCTGGAGTCGCAAACAGAAGAAGGCGAAGCACTGCGCGACGATGAGAACTTTCTGTTTGTTGGCGCATGGCAATTTAAAGGCGAAAACCAACCCGAAGAATTACACAAGGAAGAACTGATCTTTGAAACGGTACATCCGTCGCAAAGAAGTTATAAATAAGATGAAGTATCAAGTAGCTAGTATCAAGTAGCTAGATTTTACTTTTCATAATAATAAAGAATATTACAAGTAGCCAACATCAGCGGCAAAGTCTTGATACCTGATACTAGTTACTTGATACTCAAATAAAGAAACAATGAGTGGAAATATGAATCTTACCCTGAAAGTGTGGAGACAAGCAAACGCCAACAGCTCAG
>CAMLFI010000230.1 GCA_946479225.1 uncultured Mucilaginibacter sp.
TACTCATTGCTTCCCGGTCAGGATAAGGTGTTCTCTGCTAACCTTCGTATAGGTACTATCAGCCTTTACGCCCAGGATGAGTATAACGTAAGCCCTAACTTTAAATTCACTTACGGTTTACGCGCAGATAAATCTATCTACCTTGAAAATCCTGTTGAAAACCCTCAGTTAACTGCGCTGCAATTTCCTGATCCAAATTCAAACACAGGCGCTTTAATGAGCTATAACTCGGGCGTGTGGCCAACATCAAACTGGATGCTTTCTCCACGCGTAGGTTTCCGTGCCAGCTTCCTTGACGACAAATCTTTAGTAGTACGTGGTGGTATGGGTATATTTAGCGGACGTGTTCCTTATGTATTCTTAACTAACATACCTTCAAATAGCGGTATGTATAACTTTGGCGGTGTAGCTACTACATCTCAGCTTGCTAACATAAAATTAGTAAAAGACCCAAGCACTTATGCCAGCCTGTTCCCGCAATCAGCAGGTACAGCTTACCAATCTGCCAGCGTAGTGATTGACAAGAATTTTAAATTCCCTCAGGTATTCCGTGTAAACTTAGGTATTGATAAAAACCTGGGTAACGGTTACAGTGCAACTATTGAAGCGTTATACACCAAAGACATTAACGCTGTACGTATGCGCAACGTAAACTTGAAAAACCCAACCGGAACTATCCAGGAAGGCGAATACACACGTGCGCGTTATGTAGGTACAGGTACTGCCACCACTGCAGCCGGCTTTACCAGCGTAGGTGTAACAACACAAGATCGTAACATCTATCCAAACAACCCGGCTCTGTCTGTAATTGCGTTAGAAAACACTAACAAAGGCTACGCGGCCTCTTTAACTGCACAGTTAACTAAATCATTTGACAGCGGTTTCAACGCATCGGTAGCGTATACTTACACTGTAGCTAAAGAAGCTTTTTCAACTGTAGGTACTACAGCAACTAACGTTTGGACCTCAACCCCTAACGTTGGCACTTCAAATGATGTAGAATTGGGTAACACAGCGTTTGTGGTTCCTCACCGTGTTATCGGTTCAGTATCGTATAAATTCAATTACCTTGATCATGGTGCAACCTCAATTGGTTTATTCTACCAGGGTTCGGCTCAGCTATCTACCAACGGTGGATATAGCTACACTATTCAGGGCGATTTGAACGGTGATGGTAACGCATCAACAGATTTGATGTATATCCCAAACAGGGCCAGCGAAATTACCTTCCTGCCTTATACAGCAACTGTTAATGGTGTAGCATATACCTATTCATCTCAACAACAATCTGCAGCGTTTGAGCAATTTGTAAACAATACACCTTACCTAAAAGAGCGCAGAGGTAAATATGCAGAAAGAAATGGTGCTTACTACCCATGGTATAACCGTATAGATGCTGATATTAAACAAGAGTTCTATATCATGTCAGGCGGTATGAAACATACTTTACAGATCAGTGCTACCATCATCAACCTACCTAACTTGTTAAACAATACCTGGGGTATTCAAAAACAAGCTACTACCATGCAGCCTTTGGCGCTTGTTGGTGTTGATGCAAACGGTAACGCCGCTTATAACATGCGTCAGTTAAACGGATCGCTTATTAATACTCCGTTCCAAAATGTTAATACTACAGGTACAACCTGGAGTGCGTTATTAGGCGCGAGATATAGCTTCTAATCATAAGTGTATAATTGTAAAACAATAAAAGAAACGAAAATGAAAAAATATATAACCATCGTTTTTATGGCACTCATGACATCAGTGATGTTCTCGTGCAAAAAAGATGCTGACGTTGCCGGAACCGAAGCAAAGCTTCCTGCAATTCAATTGAGCAGCCTTGGGTACAACCAACTTAGTCCGTTTACCATTGCAGCTGTTAGCGCTACCCCTACAACACCGGCTACTGTAGCTACTATTTTGCAGGTTTATTTTGGTGCTACTACTACTAACAAAAACCCGGGAAAATTCACACTGGAGTTTTTTGAGGGCACGTCTATTTCAGGAACAGCTGTACCCGTAAAAACGGTAACTTTCAGCACGTGGAATGGTAAAGATGACACCTCTGTAGGTACTACTACCAACCATACTATAACTTACACTTTACAGCCTACTACTTACCAAAACACCAAGGTTTATGGTGGTAATATGCTGATAAAGTTAGGGCTGCTTGGTTTAACCGCAGGCAAAACCTATTCGGTTAGAGCTACTGCTTACACTGATGATGGTAAAACATCTGTATTGTCTCAAACTTCATTCTTTAAAACTATCTAAGGTTTAAGGAAAGAATAAAATAAAAACCCCCGGTGCAAGGCGCATCGGGGGTTTTGTTTTATAGGTTTACTGTTGCAAACTATATATCATGATCATCATAGCATAACTTCGTTACTTTCAGTTAATTACTGAAAAAAACGTGAAGATAATATTATCAAATGTGAAGATATTGGTGTTGCAAAGTGTTGCACGTTTAAACATTTAATATCCTTAAGATATTAATAATCAGATACGTGCAAAAAAGAGTGTTGCAAGTGTTGTATATATTTCTGCAACACCACCTTAACGGTTAATAAAGTAGGTGTAACCTTAATTGTAAACAAACTCCCCAAACTCAGATGTAACCGTTACCTGCTTTTTATCCGCAGCCTCAACGCGACCGATGATCTGCGCGTCGATACCAAAGCTTTTTGATATAGCGATCAGGTCATCAGCAATATCTGCAGAAACGTAAAGTTCCATACGGTGGCCCATATTAAACACCTTGTACATTTCCTGCCAGCTGGTTTGTGATTCTTCCTGTATCAGCTTAAACAACGGCGGGATAGGGAAGAGGTTATCTTTTACAATATGCAACCCCTCAACAAAATGAAGCACCTTGGTTTGCGCGCCGCCGCTGCAATGCACCACGCCATGTATCTGGCTGCGGTATCCGTCAAGTATCTGTTTTATAACCGGTGCGTAGGTGCGGGTAGGAGACAGAACCAGTTTACCCGCCGTAATGGTTTGCCCGTTGCCAATATATATCAGGTCTGTAAGTTGTTTACTGCCTGAGAAGATCAGATCATACGGCACTGCCGGATCATAAGCTTCAGGGTATTTATTGGCGATGCTCTTATTAAACACATCATGGCGTGCAGAGGTCAGTCCGTTCGAGCCCATGCCGCCATTATATTCTTTTTCGTAATTAGCTTGCCCATACGATGCCATCCCCACAATAACATCACCCGCCTGAATGGTGTGGTTGCTGATCACCTCGCTGCGTTTCATGCGGCAGGTTACAGTCGAGTCTACTATTATAGTACGCACCAGGTCGCCCACATCAGCGGTTTCGCCGCCTGTTGAGTAAATACCAATTCCCGCTTCGCGCAGTTCAGTTAGTATTTCTTCGGTGCCGTTAATTATAGCGGCTATAACCTCGCCCGGAATCAGATTTTTGTTTCTGCCGATGGTGGATGATAGTAAGATGTTATCGATAGCGCCCACACAAAGCAGGTCGTCAAGGTTCATTATTATAGCATCCTGCGCAATGCCTCTCCAAACAGAAATGTCGCCGGTTTCGCGCCAGTAGGTGTACGCTAATGATGATTTTGTTCCCGCGCCATCGGCATGCATAATATTGCAAAACTGCTCATCGCCGGTTAAAATGTCCGGTACAATTTTGCAAAACGCCTGCGGATACAGGCCCTTATCAATGTTTTTTATAGCGTTGTGTACATCATCCTTAGAGGCCGAGACGCCCCTTTGATCATATCTTTGCGAAGAAGTCATGGGCAAATATACTGCTTAAAACTAGTTTGCACAGCCAAAAATACTTAGTTTTGCAATTCCTATGGTTCTTCCCGTCATTGTTAAGAAAAGCAGCGCTGTTGTTAGAGGGCATTTAAAAGCCGCGTACGATAGAGTAAACAACAGGCAATTTAAAAGAAACTTACTGCAGGCCATCCCATTTTGGATAGCATCAGTAATAATCGGCTTGATAGCGGTCGTATATGCAAAATTGTTTCTATTAGCCGAAGGCGTAACCCACTTCATATTTAAGTATAATGCCTGGCTGATATTCATTTTAACACCGGTCTGTTTTGTAGTGGCTTGGTGGCTGGTAAAAAAATACGCTCCTTACGCACGTGGCAGCGGTATACCACAGGTGGCTGCAGCGCTTGAAATAACCAACCCAAACAATGAAAAAACTGTTGACAAGCTGCTAAGCGTTCGCATAATAATTGTCAAGGTTTTTTCAAGCCTGATAATGGCCGTGGGCGGCGCGGCCATAGGTCGCGAAGGGCCAACCATACAAATAGCTGCTACCGTTTTCCGCAAGGTAAATGACGTTTTACCTGCCTGGTGGCCAAAAATTGCCAAAAGCAATGTTATAGTAGCCGGTGCCGCTGCAGGTTTAGCTGCCGCATTCAATACGCCGCTCGGTGGGATAGTTTTTGCTATTGAAGAACTTACTAAAACGCACTTCAGTTATTTTAAAACCGCCATATTCTCATCCGTTATTATTGCCGGTTTAACCGCGCAGGGAATGGTAGGCCCCTATCTTTATTTAGGTTATCCAAAAATTGGCGACTTGTCTGCACTGGTTTTTGTGGTTGTTATTTTAGTTGCTATACTCACGGGTTTAGCCGGGAGTGTTATGGGAAAAATTATACTTGGGCTATTTAAATGGAAAAAGAGGTTAAAGTTTAACTATCAACTGGCTTTATACGCGGCGGTATGCGCTGTAATTTTTGCCGGTCTGGCTTTTTTTATTGATGCCGGTATATTGGGGTCGGGAAAAGATCTTATGGTGCGTACGTTGTTTGAAAGTGATAAGCATGTAACGTGGTATACACCCTTGCTCCGAATTATTGGTCCTGTTCTTTCGTTTACCGCAGGTGGGGCAGGAGGTATCTTCGCGCCGGCCCTGAGCGCGGGTGCGGGCATTGGCGCTCAGGTATCCGGCTGGTTCAGTTTAGGTGAATCTGACACCAATATGCTAGTGCTTGCCGGTATGGTAGGCTTTCTTACCGGTATAACCCGTTCACCTTTTACTTCGGCCATACTGGTGCTTGAGATGACCGACAGGCACAACGTGATCTTCCATTTGATATTGGCGGGCATGGTGGCAAGCCTTGCTGCATTGCTGGTAGATAAGCATTCGTTTTATGATCATATGAAAAACCAATATATCCGTGA
>CAMLFI010000231.1 GCA_946479225.1 uncultured Mucilaginibacter sp.
ATCAGTAAAGGGGGCTACAGCAGCCATATTGTGGTTAGGGAACACTTTGTATTAAATATATCAGACAAGCTGCCTTTAGCCAACGTAGCGCCATTATTATGTGCCGGGATAACAACCTACTCGCCTATGAAACGTTGGGGCGTTAAAGCGGGCCATAAGGTGGCAGTTGTGGGTTTAGGGGGATTGGGACACATGGCGGTTAAACTGGCTGCATCTTTTGGCGCCGAAGTTACCATGCTAAGCCGGACTGAAAGTAAAAGACAGGATGCTGCTGAGCTGGGTGCCAAACATTTTGTATTAACTACTGATAAAGCCCAGATGGCCGCAGTAGCCAGAACGTTCCACTTTATTATTGATACCGTATCTGCTGATCACGACTATAACGGATATCTAAACCTGCTAAAATCTGATGGGGTGATGATATGCGTTGGCGCGCCGGCAAAACCTATACCTGTTTCGGTGTTCCCGCTGCTGATGGAAAGACGCAGCCTGGTGGGATCATTAGTAGGGGGTTTAAAAGAAACCCAGGAGATGCTGGATTACTGCGCGGAGCATAACATTGTATCGGATGTTGAACTGATAAACATGGACCAGATAAATGAAGCCTATGAGCGTATTTTAGCCGCTGACGTTAAATACCGCTTTGTTATTGATATGACTACGTTATAAATAGAATTATACCACCATGCCCCTTGCGTAAAACGCTATCTTTCGGTACAGTTCATCAGGATTAAAGGGCTTGCTTATATAATCGTTCATCCCAACAATAAAGGCCTGGTCTTTAATATCCAGCATGGCCGATGCTGTAAGCGCTACAATAGGCAGTTTCCTATACCTTTCATCAGGCAGATTGCGGATAGCGGTTGTGGCCTGATAACCGTCCATTTCGGGCATTTGAAGATCCATTAAAACCATATCATAGTTGCCATTTTGAACCAGAGTAAGCGCTATTTCTCCGTTTTCGGCAACATCACACTCAATATCCCACAACTTCATATATTGCTTAGCCAGTATTACGTTTATCTGGTTGTCTTCGGCAATAAGCAGCTTAACGCCTTTAAGGCTCTTGGTTTCAACTATATGCTCCTTGTTTTTATTATCAGCAAAGTTTTTTTCGCTGTTTTTCAAATCAAGACTAAAGTAGAAGGTAGAACCCTTGCCTAACACGCTTTTAACTTTAATTTGGCTTCCCATTAGCTCCAGCAGGCGCTTGGTAATGGTTAGGCCCAAACCTGTGCCGCCAAACTTGCGCGTAGTGGTTGAGCTGGCTTGTGTAAAGCTTTCAAATATATGCCCAATTTTATCATCCTCAATACCAATACCGGTATCAGTTATCTCAAAATCAATAGTAGTAATGGTTTCTGTTTTTTTAGTAAGCGATGCCGTAATAGTTACCTTACCTTCTTTGGTAAATTTAACCGCGTTGCTTATCAGGTTGGTAAGTATCTGCCCAAGCCTTACCGGATCACCCTTAATTGCACCGGGCAGTTCATCGTCTATAAACAGCTTTATCTGGATATGTTTCTCTGCAGCCTTTTGCAGCAGGGCCAGTCTGATATTGCTGATCAGCTCTTTTAAATTAAAATCAGCTTCTTCAAACTCTATCCTTCCGGCTTCTATCTTACTAAAATCTAAAATATCATTTATCAGCACCAAAAGGTTTTCTGCCGAGAACTTAAGCATTTTTATGTATTCCATCTGATCCTCGCGCGGATCCATCTGTTGCAGCAAATGCGTAAAGCCAATAACCGCGTTCATGGGCGTCCGTATCTCGTGGCTCATGGTCGATAGGAATTGCGCCTTGGTCATAGCAGCTTTTTCGGCAATATCTTTTGATGCTATCAGCTGTGCTTCCAGCTCCTTTGCCTTTTCTATCTGTATTTGTAAAAATTTGATAATGGTTATCAGATCGTCGTCAGACTGGTCAACAGCCGCAATAGCATCAGGAGTAAGCGCGCTTATGGCTTTTTTTATCTCGGATATAGACTTCTGTTTTATCTCATTTTCTGTCAACAAAAAACTGTTAACCTCCTGGTACTCGCGCTCACTAACCGTAAATGCATGTTCTGACAGTTTTTTTGATTTCTCAAACGAGTTGTATGAGTTACTAACGCTTTCCAGGAAACTTTGCATAGTTCCACTATCCAGATCACAGTTGGGCAAAAACTTCTTTATCTGCTTGTTTAAAATGCTATGATATTCCATTCAGCGGTTTTCAGTCAATAAATTAGATCATTGTTAAACTTCTGTAAATGTGGTAACTGTCATGGTTTGGTTATGCAACTCGCACTGCACACTTTCACTAAACGGCGAAATTTCGCCATAACTGTAAAACCCGGTAATGGTAGCTTTTTCTCCTAAAATTTCTTTGGCTGCTTCCAGTTCCTCGTAAGTCCTGTCTTGCAATATTAGTTTACGGCCAACGCAGCTTACCAGCAATGCAAGTTCGGGCTTGCCGTTTTCAATATCCGCAAAAGCATTGCTTGCCGCGGTTGACGAAGCTTCTATTATTTTATCAAAATTGGCTTTCATTAGCCTAACCCTGCTACCTTCCGGCAAATTACCCGCAAACGTCATCGATTTTTGTTCTTCATCAATGCTTAAAATGGTTCTCACCACATTCTTTTCGTCGCCGTTCATTCTTAACGACAAAGGGAACAACAACGCAGAACCCGGTAGTTCCTCCACATAATCGCCCAGGTATTTTTTATACAGGTCAAGCGCGTTATCGCCATCAATTTCAAAAAGAATGTTTTTGTTTGATTTAGTTATGGTACGCTCCGGCCCAAACTCATCCCAGCCGCCAACAGAACCATGACCTACTTTAATGCTTTTACCGTAAAAGCCCACAGCAATTACATTGCCCTGTGATGGTACCTGATTTAAGCCTGTATATGTTTTTTCAAACCGGGCAGCATCGCCGGCTAAACCGCCGGTAACGGGTACGTTGTGCTTGTTGTCTTTATTTAAGCCGCTCACTAACTCGCTGCCGTTAATAAAAGTACCGTCTGATATGATGAACACACAGCTCAGGCCATCAGCCGATAGCTTGTCCATTAAAAAAACACCTGTATCAAAGCTATTGGCATGGTGCTTAATATTTGTTTTAACGGAGCGTACAGTAGTTTTCTCAAACTCAATAGCAGTTACTACAGCGCTATCATCATAAACAGCATCGTCTAATATCTCGCCGGCCGTTGAAGAAAACACGACATCTGCTTTTGGATAAAGTGATCGTAAATGATTAAAAACCTCAGGCTTTACTATCGTGTCAGACGATCCAAACACTAAAACCAACTGACATTTTTCAGCATCCAGGTCAGAAGGAAAATCCTTCCAGCTGTTGCCAACAAAGTGATGCTGTCTTGTTTTCATTGCTTTAAGCGGGTAAAAACAGTTTAAGTTTAATAGAGGGTTGTTAAATCTACAAAATATTAAATTAAAATGCGGTTAACAAAAAACCATTTACCCCGGCCCTCCTACTGTATTTTTAACCGTAATGGTATACGCAACCTCTTAATGGAATGTTGTTTAAACATAATTTTTTTTGAAAAACGAGAAAGCATTAAGCGTATAAGAGAAGCGCGACCCAGGTAGCAAAGCGGGATGGGTAAACCAATCTACCCTTACTCTTTCACATGCGTTTTAACCAGTGCCAAAAGCTCTTCCAGATCAAAAGGTTTGTGCAGGTAACCGTCGGCAAGGCCTGCCTCGGCTATTTCTTTTATATTGCTAACCGCTGATATCATGATCACCGGGATGTGGCTTGTAGCCGGGTCGGTTTTAAGTTCACGGCTTATTTGCTGTCCGTTGGCGTCGCTTTTCCACTCGGTAAGCCAATTATCCAACAACACCATATCCGGCGCTATCTGGTTGAACGATTTAAGTATTTTGGAATCTTCGGAAGTTGTAACGTCATAGCCTTCTTCTTCCAGCGCTAACTGAATAGAATCTCTGATGTCTTTATCATCCTCAATAACTAAAATTTTCTTCGCCATAGTTACGCATAATACGCGTTTGCTTCAGGTTGTCAACGGTATTAAACAGATAACCTTTTTTGGCAGAAAATTGTTTTTGAAAGAAAGCTAAAATTTAGCCCTTGCCATTATAGCAAACACGGCACCGGGGCTCGTAGCTCTCCTTTTCGCCAAGCAACACTCTTTCCCTACCGGGCACCAGCCTATACGAGTAAAGCGCCGGATTGCCGCATTTAACGCATACCGCATGCACTTTGGTTACCGACTCGGCAATGGACATCAGCACAGGCATAGGGCCAAAGGGGCGGCCCTTAAAATCCATATCTAAACCTGCCACTATCACTCTTATGCCCCTGTTGGCCAGGGTAAGGCATACCTCGGGCAGGGTAGCATCAAAAAACTGTGCCTCGTCTATACCAACCACCTGGGCGTGACCAACCATCAGCAACATTTTTTCGGGCTTATCAATAGGCGTTGACGCGGCAGCTACCGCATTGTGCGATACCACATCATTCTCGTCATAACGCACATCCAGCTTCGGTTTAAATACTTTAACGCTCAGCCGGGCATAACGCGCACGATTTATACGGCGGATGAGCTCTTCCGTCTTTCCGGAAAACATAGAGCCGCATATCACCTCTATACCCCCTCCGGATTCGTTCTTCCTGCTAAAAATTTCGTCGCTAAGCTGCATTCACGTGGTTTGTAGAGGCCTAATATCAGAATTTAATGCTTAATTTTGATAGCATTTTCCAGAATACATGTTATGAGGCAAAAGGAAGTATTTAATAAAATAGGACTAATATTAAAAGAGCTTAACGACCAGTACAAATACCTTGAGGCTAACCCTGACGACATGAACAGCCTTGAGCTGGAGCTTTTTGTAGCCAACGCCCACTTTTTGGCGGACCATGCCGAGATTGTAAAAAAAATAAATTTACAATTAAGTACCCAAAAGGCTGCTTTACCTGCCCCGAAAGAAGAGCCTAAAAGCGAAGAAAAATATTTTGAACCCGTGGTGCGGCAACCTGCAAAGTTACAGGATGCAGCAAACGATTCGTCTGAAGAGCCTCCTCTTATTAACTTTGAAATTTCGCCTGCGGCGGATGAGGAAGAGCCGGAAATTATAAGACATGAACTTGATGTTGAAGAAATACCCGACTGGGACGAAGAAGAAGCAGAGATTGAAGATGAAC
>CAMLFI010000232.1 GCA_946479225.1 uncultured Mucilaginibacter sp.
CAAAGCCATTACCTGTACGCGTTTTTACTTCGGTAAATATAATTACTTTGTCTTTATAGGCAATCAGGTCAATTTCTGCTTTGCCATGGCACCAGTTCTCGTCCATTATCTCGTAACCTTGCTGTTCCAGATACAACTTAGCCATTAATTCGCCTTTGCGGCCAAGGTCGTTGTGGGTTGCCATTACTTTAGTATCACCGAGCCTAAGTAGTCGGATATTGATTTCTCCACTTTCTTCATCCGCATATACTGGCTCAACAAAATATCCTGTTCCTCAGCCGTCTCAGCAACTTGTAACTCCTTACGCAGGTTCTCTAACAATTTGCCCACCTTGTGCATCTTTAAATGAAAGATAGCACCTAAAATAGTTGCCTTCATGTTAGCCTGTTCATCGGGAACGGTTATGCGGTGCATCTCGTACCAGTTATCGCTTAACGTATATTTAGTGGCAATTAGTGTAACGGTGAGGTCAACAATATCTTTATCAGGATAATGGATGAAAAATTGCTCTTCGGGCAGCACTCCGTTCTCCACCTCTTTGCTGTACAGCTCAACAAAGGTTTTGCAGGCGGGCTGCTCAAATTCAACATCATTCAGTTCAGCAATCATAAACGGGCCGATATAGGTATTGGCAATTCCGTCCCAGTCTATCACCTTGTTGCCGTATAGTAATAGTAAACGTATTATTTCTTTTTCCTGGGTAGCCTCATCTTCGCGTTTTTCTGCAACAGCCGGTTCTGCCCATAGGTCTTCTGGTGGCTCAGTCTCGCGATGTGCTTGGTGCTGTTGACCATCTTTTTTGGCCTTAGCCTGGCGCATTTTATTCAGCTCAGATAGCAGCGCCCGCTCATCTATCTGTAATATGTGGCTGCACTCCTTTATAAATACCGATGCCTTGATAGAATCGGGTATTTTGGCAATGCTCTCAACTATATCCCTTATAACTTCCGATTTCCTTATCGGATCATTGCCCGCCTCTTTTAACAGCAGGTTAGTTTTATAAAGAATGAAATCCTTTTTATTATCCTCAATGTGTTTCTTAAAGCCGGCTGTACCTACCAGACGCACATACGAATCCGGGTCGTGCCCATCCGGGAAAAGCACTACTTTAACGTTGAGCCCCTCTTCTAATATCATATCCAGCCCACGCAATGAAGCCTTTATACCTGCGGCATCGCCATCATATAAAATGGTAATATTTTTAGTAAGCCGACCGATAAGCCGTATTTGCTCAACTGTTAGCGAGGTACCCGATGAAGCCACCACATTCTCTATCCCCGCCTGATGTACGGATATAACATCGGCGTAACCCTCTACCAGGTAACAGTTATCTTCTTCGCGGATTGATTTTTTAGCGAAGTAAAGACCGTATAAAACGCTTGACTTGTGGTAAATCTCCGACTCGGGTGAATTAACGTACTTAGGTACGTTCTTATCCGTTTTGAGGGTACGCCCGCCAAAGGCAATAACGCGCCCGGTAAAACTATGTATCGGGAACATTACCCGGCCGCGGTAACGGTCGTATAGGTTGCCGTTATCCCGCTTAACAGAAAGACCACTTTCAACCAAAAATTCCGGCAGATAGCCTTCCTTTATGGCTTGGCCGGTAAAGGCTTCCCACTGATCAGGCGAGTAGCCTAACTCAAATTTATTGATGGTTTCGGTGCTAAATCCACGCTCTTTAAAATAACTCAGGCCAATGCTTTGCCCCTCGTCGGTATCCTTTAAACTTTCGTGAAAGAACTTAGCTGCATAGCCCGATACGATCATCAGGCTTTCGCGGCGGTTGTCCGCTTCCCTGTCTTCTGGTGCTTCCTTGGTTTCCTCTACCTCAATGCTGTATTTTTTTGCCAGCCATTTTAATGCCTCCGGATAGGTAAACTTCTCCAGTTCCATTAAAAAGGTAACGGCACTACCACCCTTGCCTGATGAGAAGTCTTTAAAGATACCCTTAGCAGGCGACACCGTAAACGATGGCGTACGCTCGTTTGCGAAGGGCGAAAGCCCAACATAGTTAGCGCCGCGCTTTTTTAAAGACACAAATTCACCTATCACCTCCACAATGTCGGTGGCTTCCATAATACGGTCTACGGTGGATTTTAATATCATGCCTTAAAATGCAAATGTAGTGGAAATGGGGTATCGCCTAAACTTTCTGCACCGGTAAATTACTAATTATTTAACAGCCTGAGGCTTTAAAAATGTAATTGCTATTCCGGCCAAAACAATGATGCTGCCAACAATTTCGTGTGTGCTTAAAATCTCGTTTAAAAGTATGGCGGCAAGTACCGCTGCCACTACCGTTTGGCTTAATAGTGTAATAGATACTGTAGTAGATTCTATGTAGCGAATGGAGTGGTTGATAGCCAGCCAGCCCAGCAGCTGACAAATTATACCCATGCCTGCGAAGTATAACCAATCGGCGGCAGGATAACTGATCAGGGTATCATTATTTATCAAGCAAATTATAAACAGAAACACCAGCGCCGCCAGCATATTGTAAAACATAAAGGTAATGGTGCCCATACGTTGCAATATGTCTTTTGTAATGAGGATATATATGGCATATAACATACTTGCCACAACTGCGAACAGAAAGCCCAACCCAAATTGCAGGTGCAGTACGTCGCGCAAACCAACCAATATAAGCATACCGGCTATAGCTACGCTAGTACCTATCCAGAAAGCTTTTTCTACCTTTTTACGGAACAGGAAATAGCTTATTAAACCCACCCATAGGGGTGCCAGATTGGCCAACAAGGTTGAAACGGTAGCGCTGATCATTTTAAGCGATAAGTTCCAAAGGCTGATATCAGCGGCAAAAATCAATCCGCCAATTAAAGCCAGTACCATGTCCTTGCGTTTTACCTTTAAGTTTTGTTTGATAAGGCAATAGGGCGCTAAAAAGATCAATCCAAAAAATATGCGGTAAAAAGCGCATACCACAGGCGATGCATCGGCCAGCTTTACAAATATGGGCGAAAGCGAAATACAGAGAATACCGAGCGCGAGGCTTAATTTTGGATTCATAGGTTGGCAAACTTAGGTATTAAAATTTTTAAGACAGCAGTTTGAATAGTTAAATAAAGTCGTAAATTGTTACACCTTAACTTAACACGCACTTTATGAAAAAGTATATTTTCCCGATCTTGTTTCTCGCTCTAACTGGGTTTGTTTCTTGTGGTAAATACTGCGGATGCGCAGGACTCGCTTTCCAACCTAGTTTTGGAGGAAAAATAAGCAATACGCCCTGGGAGCCAATACTGACGGATACCGTAAAAAACGATTCTGTAACTATATGGGGCAAACGTAGTTGGGATGAGCTTAAAGTGAAATTTAAAATAAACCCAACCAGTACCGAAACCGATGTTTTGGTAGACAACTTTGATGCAACTTATACTGTGTCACCGCAAAGCGAGAGAGGCCGACTTATATATCGACTGGATAACACAGCATCTGCCAATAAAATCAACATTTCTTACCGGGAGCAGGCTCGTAACTTTTTATCGGGACAATTAAACTTAACGTTTAAACTTACCACCCCCACCGGATACATGGCCTTTGACACTTCCCGAATTTATTTTACAAGTACAAGTTTCATGGTGAGATTACGTAAATAATCTTAATTTTGCGACTCTTTAATTTTTACAAATGAGTCAACGGATCAAGATCAAAGCATTATTATCAAGCGCACAAACCGGTATAGATGTTACCGTAAAAGGATGGGTACGCACCTTCCGTAATAATCAGTTCATTGCTTTGAATGATGGCTCAACCAATAGCAACATCCAGATAGTAGTTGATTTTGAAAATACTGATGCGGCTTTGTTAAAACGCATAACTACCGGCGCGGCAATAAGCGTTGTGGGCGAGCTGGTTGCCTCATTAGGCAAGGGCCAGAGCGTTGAGGTAAAGGCAAAATCAATTGAAATATTAGGCGACAGCGACCCGGAGAAATATCCCCTTCAACCTAAAAAACACAGCCTGGAGTTTTTACGCGAGATAGCTCACCTGCGTTTCCGTACCAATACTTTTGGGGCGATATTCCGTGTGCGTAACAGTTTAGCATTCGCGGTACACCAGTTTTTTCAGGAGCGTGGGTTTGTTTATTTGCATACGCCTATAATCACTGCATCAGATGCGGAAGGGGCCGGTGAAACTTTCCATGTTACCAACTTTGATATAGCCAACCCGCCCAAAACAGATACAGGCGAGATAGATTACAAGCAAGATTTTTTTGGTCGCGCTACTAACCTTACGGTGTCGGGCCAGTTAGAGGGTGAGTTGGGTGCTATGGCCTTGAGTGATATTTACACCTTCGGACCAACTTTCCGTGCTGAAAACTCTAACACTACCCGCCACCTTGCTGAGTTTTGGATGATAGAGCCGGAAATGGCGTTTTATGATATTGTTGACAACATGGACCTTGCCGAGGCCATGCTGAAATATGTTATTAAATATGCTTTGGATAACAACAAAGAGGACATAGAATTTTTAACCCAACGTTTAACCGAGGAGGAAAAACAAAAGCCGCAGAACGAACGCTCGGAAATGACTTTGTTAGACAAGCTGCAGTTTTGTTTGGACAACGATTTTGAGCGTTTGACTTACACCGAGGCCATTGAAATACTAAGAGAATCAACCCCCAACAAGAAGAAGAAATTCCAATACCAGATTGAAGGCTGGGGTACCGATCTGCAATCAGAACATGAGCGTTATTTGGTTGAGAAACACTTTAAAAAGCCGGTTATCTTAACAGACTATCCTAAAGAAATCAAATCCTTCTACATGCGCCAAAACGACGACGGCAAAACCGTTGCCGCTATGGATATATTGTTCCCGGGTATTGGCGAGATAATAGGTGGATCGCAGCGTGAGGAGCGTTTAGATAAACTGGAGCAGCGCATGGATGAGATAGGTATACCTAAGGATGAACTTTGGTGGTATTTAGATACCCGCCGCTTTGGTGCTTGTCCGCATGCCGGTTTTGGCTTGGGTTTTGAGCGTTTGGTGCTGTTTGTTACCGGGATGGGTAATATAAGGGATGTGATTCCTTTCCCAAGGTTCCCGAAGAATGCGGAATTTTAGTGATTTTGCTCATACTGATTTGGAGCGATTACACCGATTTAGTGAGCATCGGTGTAATCATTTTTAA
>CAMLFI010000233.1 GCA_946479225.1 uncultured Mucilaginibacter sp.
CGGATCGGTAAAATTAGACGGCGATTTTGAGATAGTAGATATGCAGGGCAATGCTTACGGATTGCAAGGCAGAACTGTTGTTTCTATATGTCGCTGCGGCCTGTCAGCCAACAAACCATTTTGCGATGGATCGCATAAAGGGCACTTTGAACATAACGCGGTAGCGTTTGATTTGCCGCCGAAGAAAGTGTAATTCCCTCCGAGGTTAAGACTACTACAAATAGCGATGAACTTCAAACCCATCGCTATTTGTATATTTACCCCCTGAATGCTTCCACAATACAATAAACTCAATAACCTATTAGGCTGGCTGTGTTTTGCCATTGCAGCCATAACGTATATACTTACTTTAGAGCCTACCGTAAGTTTTTGGGATTGCGGCGAATTCATTTCCTGCGCCTATCGTTTACAGGTATCGCACCAACCCGGCTACCCCTTGTTTGCCATGCTGGGCAAGGTATTTTCACTCCTTTCTTTCGGCGACCGTACTAAAGTAGCCTACTTTACCAACCTGGGCTCGGCTATAGCAAGCGCTGCAACGGTTATGTTCCTGTTTTGGAGCATTACGGCCTTAGCTAAAAAACTACTCGCAAATAGTAAACGTCAATGGACTGACAAACAGCAAACCCTGTTAATAATGGGAAGCGGTTTAGTAGGCGCGCTATGCTTTGCGTTTTCTGATACCTTCTGGTTCTCTGCAGTCGAAACAATTGTGTTCGCACTTTCTGCACTATGCACAGCTGTTGTTTTTTGGGCGATATTAAAATGGGATGCGCATGCCGATGAACCCGGCGCCGATAAATGGCTGATATTTATAGCTTATATAATCGGCTTGTCTATAGGCATACACCTGCTTAATTTGCTCACTATCCCGGCTATTACACTCGTTTATTTTAACAGGCGTAACGCGGTAATGACCGTTAAAAAAGGTGTTATCGCATTTTTTTCGAGTGTGGTTATTTTGGCTATAGTGCAATTTGGCATAAGGCAATACACTATAAAAGCGGCAGCTTATGTTGATCTGTATTTCGTCAATTCGCTTGGTTTTGGCTTTAATACCGGGGCTATTTCATTTTTTATACTGCTGATAGTTTTACTGGCTGCCGGCATTATCTACAGCATAAAAAAACAAAAACCGACCTTAAACCTGGTATTACTGTGTACCGCATTTATCTATTTTGGATACGGATCATTCGCTTACATACCCATCAGGGCAGCAGCAGGCACCAACCTGAATAACTCTAACCCGGATAACGCTTTCACCCTTAACAGCTATCTTAACCGCGACCAGTATGGCCAGATGCCTTTGCTTTACGGACCTTATTTTGATGCCAATATAATTGAGCGGAAAGATAACGGCACCATGTACATTAAAGGTGATAAACGCTACGAAGAATCGGGTAAAAGGCCTGCTTATGGCTACGACCATAATACATTCTTCCCCCGAATTTTCAGTCGCGAGGGCGGCGACCCGTCTTTTTATCGCCAGTGGCAGCAAATTCCGACAAACAGGGCACCCAACTTTATAGATAACATTGGCTTCTTTTTAAGCTGGCAAACGTACCAGATGTACGTGCGCTACTTTATGTGGAACTTTGCCGGTCGCGTTAACCAAATGGATGGTCAGCAGCACATGGGCGGTTTTAAAGGCTATGTTGATGGCGATTGGACCACGGGAATTTTGGATGGGTTTAAACAGCTGCCAAAATCTGTTACGCACGATACCAATTACATGCCACTATACGGCCTGCCGCTTATAATAGGTTTGTTGGGTATGTGGTACCATTTTAAACACCGCAAGCGCGATGCTGTAGTAATAGTGTTGCTGTGGTTCTTCACCGGGATGGCTATTGTGCTGTACGTAAACCAGCCGGCGATACAACCCCGCGAAAGAGATTACTCCTACGTCTGCTCGTTTTATGCTTTTGCCGTTTGGGTGGGGTTAGGTGTATTGGCCCTGGCAACGCAGCTTAAAAAAACACTTACAGCACAAAGGGCAATTATAGCCGCCATTAGTGTAGGATTGTTAGTCGCACCTATTTTAATGGCATTTACGGAATGGCGGGGGCATGATCGTTCCACCAAAATGGTAGCCCGCGATATGGCTTATAATTACCTTATCTCCTGCCCGCCTAATGCTATTTTGTTTACTTATGGCGATAATGATACTTATCCGCTTTGGTACGCGCAGGAAGTAGAGAATATAAGGCCTGATGTGCGCGTGGTGAACATCAGCCTGCTATCGGCAGATTGGTCTATCCGGCAAATGCAGCGGCCGATTAATCAATCGGCGGCATTGCCTATTACCATGCCGTTCAGCAAATACAAAACCGGCGTGCGGGATATGATTTTTTACCGCGATGGTGGCAATACGAACAACGCCGAGTTAAAGGACATTTTTAACTACATCACCTCAGATGAAACCCTATACAAGGCGCAAAGTGGGGTGAGCTTTAACACCCTCCCTACAAAAAACCTTAAACTAACTATTGATAAAAACGCCGTTAAAAAGAATAACGTAATTGCGGCTAACCAGTATAGCATAATAGCCGACAGCCTTACCTGGCAATACAATTCGGATTATGTGATGAAGGATGACCTGGCTATATTGGATATCTTGGCTCACAACAACTGGAAACGCCCGGTTTGCTTTGCTGTTACTATTGGCAACAGTAATCTGGCGGGCTTGCAGGATTATCTGTATCGCGAGGGCTTTACTTACCGGTTACTGCCGCTAAAACCCGACACCACGCTGGCAGACCAAACATTAAAAACCAATGCCCCGGTGATGTATGATAACCTGATAAACAAATTCAGGTTCGGTAATTATAAGCGCGCGAAGTATTTGGATGAAGAAAGCCGCACCATGTTTTACTCGGTAACAACCGCTGCCTTTACATTATTGGCTAATGATCTGATCAAGGAAGGTCACCGCGATCTGGCTACCAATGTCATTCGTAAATACGATGAGGAAATGCCCGAAATATTTGCTGATATGCGGGCGGCAAACAACAGGCTAACCATAGCCAAGCTGGCTTATCAATTAAACCAAAAAGCCATCGGCACAAAAATGGCCGAGGGTATAGATAATTATGTAACAGATCAACTGGATTATTATTCGCGCCAATTGCATGGCGGCACTGTTAGTGGCTATAATATCGTAACCGGGATACAAATATTAGAAGAGCTTAGCCAACTGAGCGAAACACACGCGCAAGCTCCATTTCATAAAAAACTGGCAGCTAAAACAAATCACTATAAAATGTTGTTTGCAAAAGTATTAGCGCAAATGGCCTTGTAAATGAAAACAATTTAACTTCAGGTGAAGCTTATTATTAAATTATTAATAATATTGCCTGCTTATAATTATATTGCTCGTTTACAAGCCGAATTATAACCTATTATATTGAAGATCAGACCCATCAATTCCCAAGACTATACCTGTCCAAAATGCGGAGCTCCATTCCATTTTAAACAACGCAGAAGTTGGGTGGTAAGAACATTCTTGTTTTTTTTACCCATAAAAAAACTGTTTTGCGCAAAATGCAAAAAAGCGAGGTATATAATGATACGCGATTAGAACTAACCCGGCGTTAACGTTTGCGTAGTTTATTTAGGAGGTTTCAATTGGATATATTTAACTTTAAATATCCAATTAACCCTACTTTATGAATATTAATGAGAATACCCGCAGACAATTTTTAAAAAAAACGGCTATGGTTGCCGGGGGCAGTATCCTGCTTCCACCCGCAATGGTCTTTGCCGCACCTCCCCCGCCACCTGCAGTAAAAGCAGCCGACGCCAAAATACGCTTCTCGGTAATAGGTATTAACCACAGCCATATTAATGCCATGGTTGATGCCGTAACGCGCGGCGGAGGCCAGTTAGTGGCTGTTTATGCTAAAGAACCCGAGTTGCTTGCCGGCTTTATGCGCAGGTATCCAACAGCTAAAAAAGCAGCAACTGATACTGAGATATTAGAGGACCCATCCATCCAGCTTATTTTAAGCTCGGGTATACCGGTTGAGCGCGCCCCTTTGGGTGTAAAGGTGATGCAGCATGGTAAAGATTATCTGGTTGATAAACCCGGTGTAACCACCCTTGCCCAACTGGCCGAAGTGCGTAAAGTGCAAAAACAAACCAAACGTATTTACTCCATAATGTACAGCGAAAGGCTGGAGAACCGCGGCAGCGTTAAAGCCGGCGAACTGGTACAGGCCGGCGCTATTGGCAAAGTGATACAAACCATCAACATCGCTCCGCATAAAATGACACCTAAAAGCCGCCCCGAGTGGTTTTTTGATACTAAATATTATGGCGGGATAATCACCGATATCGGCTCGCATCAGTTTGACCAATATTTGTTTTATACCGGCTCTACTAAGGCCGAGGTTACCGCCTCGCAGGTGGCTAATGTGCATAACCCACAATACCCCAAGTTTGAAGACTTTGGCGACGCCATGGTACACGGCAACGGCGGTATGGGCTACGTACGGCTGGACTGGTTTACCCCCGACGGCGTCAATGTTTTTGGCGATGGCCGCCTTACCATTCTCGGTACCGAAGGCTACATAGAAGTACGTAAATATATCGACATAGCAGGTCGCCCGGGTGGGAGCCATTTGTTTTTGGCGGATAAAAAAGGCATACAATACATTGACTGCTCCACCCAGGTATTGCCCTTCGGCGAACAGTTTGTAAACGACGTAGTTAACCGCACCGAAACCGCCATGCCACAGGCGCATTGCCTGTTAGCTACGGAGCTGGCCCTACAGGCGCAGGCCAAAGCGAAAAGGTTGGATCTGAAATTGTAATTGCGTTCGATATTAAAAAGTCTCCCCTTTAGGGGGAGATTTAGAGGGGGCTAAAACTTTTCCCACCCTCAAAAGTTATACTACTATGGCAAACTTTAACGACATAATAGCATCAGAGAAACCCGTACTGGTTGATTTTTCGGCCGAGTGGTGCGGGCCATGTAAAATGATGCCGCCAATTTTGCAGCAGCTTAAAAGCACAATGGGCGATAAAGTGACCGTTATAAAGATCGACATTGATAAAAACCCTAAAGTTGCCAGCGCCTACCGCATACAAAGCGTAC
>CAMLFI010000234.1 GCA_946479225.1 uncultured Mucilaginibacter sp.
CAATGGTGCCGCTGTTATCGACCTGCGTGCCGGTCGCCCGCCCTTCGGTCTGCCCGGTCGCCGCATTCAGATAATAAGCGGTCGTGATGCCGGTGCCGGCACCCGAGATCGTCCCGCTGTTGACGATCGTCGCCGGAGCGCCCTAATCGTTTCAGCCAACACACGCCCCAGCGATTCCTCAAACAAAACTATTTCAGCACCGTAATCACCGGCGTTGCTCAATATCAGTTTTTCGGCTTCCTCAACCGTTATCATCTTATTAATTTATAGATTTTTGGAGATGTATTACTAACCACCTATTGTGGCCATTGATTCGTGTATTCCGGTTTTAGCAACGCGTTGGCGTTCTGCCTCCCAACCGTCTTTTACGCGTTTACCAAAGGCTGTTATTAAATGCTGTTCCAGTTGGTCATCGTCAAACCCAGCTCGCATTAAGTCTTTAACATTCATTACTCCATCATCGTAGAGGCAAGTTTTCAGCGTTCCCTGCGGTGTAACACGTATGCGGTTACATGTACCGCAAAACGTGCGCGAGTAAGCTGCAATTATGCCAACACTGCCTTTATGCCCGGGTATATCATAGTTATAAGCCGTTGAATTAGCAGGATCAATGCTTTTTTTAATACCTGGAAAATGCTGTTGGATCTCATTCAGAATACGTGCATGATCCCATTCTAAACCTTTATAAACATGACCGTCGCCATTAAAAGGCATTTCCTCAATAAAACGCATACTTACCGGCAAATGTTTAGTTAACTCAACCAACGGAACAATATCCTGAGTGTTTTTTCCTGCCATAACAACAGCATTTATTTTAACCGTCATGTCATTGCGAAGCAGCTGCTGCAATGTATCCATCACCTTTGCAAACTCATCACGAAGTGTAATTGTAAAAAAGCGATTTGGATCCAGCGTATCCAAACTAAGATTAACTGTGTTAATACCCAGTTTCTTCATTTCGGTAACATAAGGTGCTGTTAAAACCCCGTTGGTGGTCATACTGAGGTCTTTTAATCCTTCGAGTTTTGACAAGCCCGCAAGCAGATTCATAATGTCCTTGCGGACGAAAGGTTCGCCACCGGTAATACGAATCTTTTCTACACCCATTTTCACCAACAGTGAGCAAACGCGCATCATTTCCTCGTAGCTCATCAGTTCGGTACGCGATAGCCAATTCAGCCCCTCTTCGGGCATACAATAAAAACAGCGCAAGTTGCACCTGTCTGTCACCGCAAGGCGCAGGTAATTTATTTTTCTGCCGTGATTATCCGTTAACAATTGCGTTTTCCCCCTCAATATATTGTAAAATTACACATATCCACGGTACGCCGTGTTTTTTAATTGTCGTTTTATCACAAAAATGTGGCTATTGTTACGTACTCATGCACCAAACATTCGTTTATATTTGTTTTAGATGAAAGAACTGCAAGACATTGTAACCGCTTTTGATAAGGCCACGGCCCTTGGAAAACAAACCGCCCTGGCAACGGTAGTGCATGTGGAGGGCTCGTCCTACCGCCATGCCGGTGCGCGAATGTTAATTGCAGATGATGGTGAACTCACGGGCGCCATAAGTGGCGGTTGCCTTGAGGGGGATGCTTTGCGTAAGGCCCGCTTGGCTATGGCGCAAAACCGCCCCATGTTGGTTACCTATGACACTACAGATGATGACGACGCCAAATTTGGTGTGGGGTTGGGCTGCAATGGTATTATACACATCCTGATTGAACCGCTGGTAACGACTGACGGGAATAGCCCGATCAACCTGTTCAAGCTGTTTTTAAGCCGAAGACGTGCTGTTGTTTTAGCGACTCTCTTTTCATTAAAAGATAAAAAGAAAGAACAACCGGGAACTTGTTTGCTACTATCGGATAACGAACTCATCGCAAACAACTTTCCCGACGATATTATTAAAAATGCGGTAATGGATGATGCACGCTATGTGCTTCGGAATGGCAATTCGGTAACAAAAGCATATGCATACGATAGCGAGTTTACTTGCTTTGTTGAGTTGCTGCAACCTGCCGTTTCGCTGGTGATATTTGGTGCAGGGAATGATGCTATTCCGCTGATGAATTTTGCAGCGGTTTTAGGCTGGCAGGCTACTATAGTTGATGGAAGGACTAATTATGCGGTAGCCGGCAGATTTCCTTCAGCCAAACAAGTTATTACAGCCAAACCAGAACAGGCCCTTTCTTCATTACTACTTGATGAAAGAACAGCGGTAGTGCTAATGACGCATAACTTTAACTACGATATGGCTATGCTAAAACAGTTAATGCCCTTACAATTAACCTATATCGGCTGCCTTGGCCCTAAAAAGCGTTTGAACCGGATGCTTAATGATATGCGGGAAGAAGGTTTGGAGATAACCGACGAACAGTTAAAGAATGTTTATGGTCCTGCGGGATTGGCTATAGGATCGGAAAACGCTGATGAGATAGCCCTATCTATTCTTTCAGAAATACAGGCGGTATTAAAGAAGAGTATCGCCGTTTCTTTAAGAAATAAAACGTTCATACACGACCGCGCCGACCAGATCATCAATCAGGCTTTATGACGGGCATCATAATTCTGGCGGCCGGCTCGTCAAGCCGTATGGGTGAAGCAAAACAAAATTTGCTTTTTAAAGGCATGACGTTGCTACAAACTGCGTTTAAAACTGCCCTTGCTTCTAAAGCCAATGTTGTTGCTGTTGTTTTAGGCGCCAACGTTGACGCAATATCTCCTACCATAATCAATCAACCGGTACACATTTTTAAAAATGAACATTGGGCGGAAGGCATGAGTGCAAGCATTAGTTTCGGATTAAGTAAGTTATTGAAGTCACAACCTGAACTTTCATCGGTGCTGTTTATGCTTATGGATCAACCGCTTGTAGATGATAACTTCATTAACAAATTGATCGATCAGGCAGCTCCGGGCAAAATAATTGCAAGTTCATATAATGATACTTTGGGCCCACCCGTATTATTTGATAAGCAGTTTTTTGAGGAAATATTAACGATGACCGGCAATGATGGAGCTAAAAGAATAATACAAAAACATCAAAAAGCAGTAATCGAAATTCCATTTGCATCGGGTGCTTTTGATATTGACACCCCTGAAGATTACGAGCGATTGCGCGAAATGAATTAAAACATATCCCGCTCAATCACGGCTGATTCGCATATGTAAGTAGGTACAATGCCGGTCGAATTTATTCTTACATCTGCATCCTGACCGCGAGTATTTCCTGAGAGCACCAACACCGTATCCAAGCCATATTTATTGCCACCCAAAATGTCCGTCTGCAATGTGTCGCCCACCATCACGATGTCTTTTTTGCTGATCGACCTGTAATCGCGTATCAAATCGTAAGCAAACATAAACATCTGCGAGTCCGGTTTTCCGAAACGTATAAAAGCCTTACCCACAATATCTTCCATCATCTTAGCTAAACCTCCAATTGCTACCGCCACATTTTGAACAGATACAGGATATGCATAATCTGTATTGGCAACGATAGCAGGTATAGGCCGTCTGCGCAGCAGGTTAACCGCGGTGTTTAAATCATTACGCCAGTCGAAACCCTCGTCATCCAAAAAAATAAGCGCGTTTACCTGGTCAAAATTATCTTCGGTAATTTGCGATACCGGTATGGTATGGAGCCCGGAACTTTCAATGTAATGAGCAGAATTTTCTGTACCCAAATAAGCAACAATTCCATCCTGAACCTTCAAATCAAGATATTCCTTAGTAAGCATACCCGAAGAAATGATCCTATCAGCAGTAATTGCATTTAGGCCAAGCAGGTGGTACGATGCCGCCAATTGTTCAGGGCTGCGCGATGCATCATTGGTTACTATATAATACTCTTTTTTTTGTTCAGCGAGATACTCGAAGGTCCCTTCAATACCTTTAACAAGCCCTGTATAGTTTTTTAATACCCCAAACGCATCAAAAAACACTACGTCGTACTTGTCAATAATGGTTTTGAAATTGTCAATTCGCTGCATGCTTATCTTATGGGGATTAGATAGTATAAGTTCAAATATATCATTTTACACGACAAATGCCGGTAATATTTCAATGAGCTTTAATCAAGCTTTAACGCCGACACCAATTTTTCTGCATCAAAATCGCGGTCTACTGATGGCAGGTAAATCTCAAAAGCTTCGGCCTGCAACTTCTTAGCATATTGTTCGGCAAAAAAGTACTTGCCGTCTTTTATAACATAATTCAAAATAAAAAAGCGGTAAGCCTCCTTCAAAAATCTAACCTCATTAGCTGTTAAAGGATTTACTTTGTGATATTCTTGCAGAAAAAGTATAAAACGATCTTCGTTTAAAGTGTTAATGCCATAACTAAATACTGTCCTATCACCAATATCAGACACCACCCTGCTTAAAAAATAAAAATCAAGCACGCGATAGCTCATCCGGAACCAATCATAGTCCCAGCGTGAATATAAATTCAGGTTACCGTCCACCGAAAAGTTCCCAATGTTCCAATCGATAAAAACCGGGATAATATCAAAAGAGCTCATGGTGTATTTAGAGCGATTTTTAAGGAAGGTCTCACAGTGGTATTTCAAAAAATCAGCTTTCATGGCAGAGCCGAACTGTTTTTCATTAACCTCCAGCTGATGCATCAGCGAATAGATATCTGTCCGAAGTGTTTTTGAAGATTTGGGCAGCACATTTTTAATATGCTTGCAAGCCTTATGAAACTTACCAATTTGCTGGCCGAGTTTGACAATGTGGTGTTCTTCCAGCCGACGAGGCAGGCGCTCCAGAATACGTGTGGGATTATAGAAAACCACCCAAGCATCAATCTTAGCTTGTTTATAATGATAAATGTAAACGCGGTTGTTTTTTACCAAGGACTTGGCCAGTACGTTTTCGAAGGGATAAAGTAGATTATTAGAGAGACTGTGAATAATGCGATGATCCTCTTTAAAATTCTCAAACTTACCGAAG
Organism: uncultured Mucilaginibacter sp.; assembly: GCA_946479225.1. The sequence continues at coordinate 4,962 of CAMLFI010000234.1, forward strand.
TAGGAAAACTTGGCAATTATAATATCGTCATCATCAAAGGTTATCCTGAAAACGCGGTTGGTTGACACCATGGCACTGATATCTTCAATACTTTTAATAGTTTTTGAAGCATCG
>CAMLFI010000235.1 GCA_946479225.1 uncultured Mucilaginibacter sp.
AGATTTTAAAAAAAATTAATCATGAAAAAAATCATTTTATGCTTATTGGTCCTCAGCTGTTTTTCTTGTAAGAAAAACATACTGGACATTGCCCCAACAGACAGAATAGAAGAAGAGGTTGTTTGGACGGACGAAAACGTTATAAAAGCTTATCAGGTTGAACTTTACAATGGCATACCTCACGGTTTTGGGGTGCATGGCATGTTGGGAAAACATACTGATGAGGCTATAAATACAACGCCGAACGGCCAACCGCCAAACCTGTTTGCCAGAGGCACCTGGAACGGTGATAACATTACCCAACTTGGAAATAATGACAATCAATGGCTGTACTTTTGGGACCGAGGCTATCAATACATCAGAAAAATTAATGTATTTCTGGAACAGATGGCATTAAACAAAGTTGCCGTAACAGATAAGGCAAAACTAATTGCCGAAGTTAAATTTATAAGGGCATACATTTACTTTTGTATGTTAGAACGATTTGGCGGCGTTCCGATTGTTGAACAATCATACGGACTAAACGCTGATGTTAAGTTCAAAAGAGCCACTATTGATGAGGTTGTAAACTATATAGACAAGAATATAACCGAAGCCATTCCTGATCTCCCTGATAAATACGCCGCCAGCGAGGGAAATTTTGGCAGGGCTACTAAAGACGCGTGCCGTGCGTTGCGTTCGCGGTTGTTTCTTTATGCAGCCTCACCCCTATACAGTCCTACAAAGGACCTTACCAAATGGCAGAAAGCTGCTGACGCGGCCGAGGCGCTGTTAAATCGCGGTTACGCGCTGTATCCTGACTATAGATTGGCATTTAACAGAAAAAGCGGCGAGTTCAATGATGAATTGATATTTGGCAGAAACTTTACTACCGCCAACGGGCATCAAACGCCATCAAATAATTTAGGCAGAAGGTATGAAGGCTATGGCGGCTGGTGGGCAAGTAATGGTCCATCACAAAACCTGGTTGATGATTATGAAATGACTAACGGACAGCCACCGTTCATTGTTACAGGCACCGGTTTGGCTGCCACAAAAACCATTAATCCATTATCCGGTTACGACCCTAAGAAACCTTATCTAAATAGAGACCCGAGGCTGGAAGCTACTGTTATTCACGATCAAACGGTATTTCGCGGCGACCTGTTTGAAATGTGGGTATCGTCTGATGGTAAAACCTGGGGAATGGATTCGTATAAACAGACCAGTGATAATCCACGCGGAAATTATCAGCTTAAAAAGTACATGCCTGATTCCGATCTGCCAATTAACTGGCAAACCATTTATACCACGCCATGGCAAATATTCCGTTTGGCCGAGATCTATTTAAACTATGCCGAGGCAAAATTTGAATTAGGTGATGAAGCCACCGCGCGGGAATATGTGAATAAAGTTAGAGCAAGGCCAAGTGTTAATATGCCGCCAATACCGGCCACCGTTACGGGCGAGGCATTGAGGCAGCGTATTTATAATGAAAGAAGAGTTGAGCTTGCTTTCGAGTCTCACAGATTTTGGGATATAAGACGCTGGAAAATTGCAATTGATATCGAAAACAGGCCCGTATACGGTATGGACGTTATTAAGAACATTACAACCGGCGAAAAAACTTATACACCGGTTAAAATGATTGAGCGCAAATACGAAGAGAAAATGAATTGGATTCCGATTGAAACCAATGAGTTGCGCCGCAACCCGGAGATAACTTCGGCTCCATGGTAGTGTAAATTCTGATCTTAAACCTTCAGAGGCCGTATCAATTGATATGGCCTCTTTTTTTTATATACTGCAGGGACGGAACCTATTTGGGCTTGTACAGAAAGCGGGCGGGCGCCCGGAAGACCAACAAGGGCACAGGTGCGTGTCGCGAAAAAAAAATCAAATCGTTATTCTTGAAAAAGTTACTTTTACTAAGAAACCAATAAACCAAAATTGAACCTAACCATGTATAAATTAACCAAAACTGCTGTTGCAAAACTGCTGGCGGTAGGCCTTTTTGTAACAACCCTCAGCACCGTAGCTTTTGCGCAAAAGGACGCAGCATTAAAAATAACCATGCCGGCTTCGGGCGAGTTCCATAATAATAAACCGGCTGGTAAAGGCTGGGTAAGTTTGCTTGATACCAGCCTATGGGTTGCCGAAACCCGGTACTGGCAATTGAACAATGGCGTTCTGCATGGCGAAACCAATGGCCAGGACCAGCATCACTTCGGCTATACCAAAAAAATTTATAAGGATTTTGAACTGAACGTGCTGATTAAGATGACGGGTAACGAAGGTGCCAACTCGGGCGTTTGTATCCGGTTACATCCCACAAGTTTCGATAATGTGCCCGGTTACCAGATAGACATGGGCAAAGGCTACTGGGGCTCGCTTTGGGAAGAGCGCCGCGCCGATATGGTTCAAAAATATCCCGATTCGCTTGCGACAAAACTGGTAAAGGCTAACGACTGGAACCATTATTACATCATAGCCAAGGGTCACCATATACAAGCATGGCTCAATGGCGTTAAAACCATTGATATTATTCATGATGGCGGCTTTTTGGACGGCAGCATAGGCATCCAGCTTGACCACGGAAAGGATAGGCATACAATCATCGATGTGAAAGCGATGTATGTAAAAGAGTTATAGCATAAGTTTACAGCAGCGAATCCTGCGCTGGCAAAACATCGTGCCCGCAGGGTCCCTTTCAGGAGACCCTGCGGGCACGGAAAAAGTCTTTATTTTAAACTTAATGAGGCAGATCACCTATTTTTTTGCTGCGGTTTATAAGGCACTTGAGCGGAGACGAACCGGGAAAGATCCATACCACTCTATGGTAGGGATTATCACCTTATCATGCTTTCTAATTTTGCTTTCCATCGATTTTTTACTTTTCTTCTTTACGCGAAGAAACATCTTAGTTATTGGGTTTGTCGGACCTCTCATTATGATATTTGCATTGTTCTACCTGCTATTTCCGAGGAAAAAATTAGATAAGGTTTTGGTAGATCAAAAGGATGAAAAAGCTAGTTTGTTCAATTTTTTTATTGGATTCGCTTTAGCGTTGGTGGTTTTGCTAATGGTTGTTTATAAAACAGGAAAGTAATTGTCAAATTCTGTTGTTGGTCATAAGACACAACAACGGCGGGCGCGCCGAAGACCAACAAGGGTACAGGACATTCATCAGGATTGCTAACTTGCAGACAATATGGCCATTCACAGCGCAAATGAAGTGAAACACTCTTACGGTATTTGGGTGTTTCTACTATTGATTGATGTTATTGCTTCTATATTTATGCGTTCTATATTGGAGCTTGCTTGCTTGTTCGCTTTCAATGGGCTTTTCGTTTGGGTGTATTTAGGAAGGTATCGAATAACACAAGTTAACATAGAGTCAAATGCTCTAAGTGTTCATGAAATAAACGCTATAGGTGGTAAGCGCAGTCATAAATATACAGATATTGATAATATTGACGTTACATATGGAGTAAAACCCATACCTAATGGAGAGGACGGGTTGGTGCTGATTTGTTATCATGAAACCTTTAGAGATTTTATTCTTTTCCCTAATAAGAACGGCTGGACTGAGGGGTCCATCGTTGCTTTAGCGATGGACTTTAGTAAGCTAGGATACCGAGTTAATAACAGCGATGATCCTCATGTGTGGTAATTTTCCGTCCCAGCAAGGTCTCTCGGAGAGGACCTGCGCTGGTAAAACTTCGTGCTCCGCAGGGTCCCTTTTAGGAGACCCTGCGGGGACGGAGGTCATAAGACATCAACGGCGAGCGCGCGGAAGACCAACAAAGGCGGAGCATCCCCTTTACGAGACCCTGGGGGGGAGTAGTTGATAATATAATTAATTATTACTATCACCCCCCAATCTCATGTTTAATTGGTTATAGGATGCATTAATAGGGGGGCTATTACTAAACCTTTGGAGTACACCATTACGCTTGTTTTTATAATCGATCAATTCTACTATTGTCTTCTGTTCTTTTGCCGTCTTAAAATCAATAGTAGTGTTGATATCGTTGTATATAAAAGGCTTAATAATATCCGCCAATCCCCTAGCAGTGTTACTCACGTTCATGGCATATCCTCTGTCCTTACCCATTGAACGGAATAAATCAAATACACCAATTCTTATCAAATCCATTTTGTCGATTCGTTGTATAGCCTGACGTCTGTTTTTGTACTTAACGCCCATTGCCGCCAAAGCCTCTTGCAACTCTTTAGCGGTGTAGCCGAAAAGTTTAGCCCTTTCTTCCCACCATTTATTATTAGCTTGTTTAAAAAGAGCGTCGTAATGCTCCCGTTCAAAAAACTCTTGAACACTAAAATACCCCATTACGTTACAAATGTCACAAAGAGCTATTATCTGCTGATGGTTTAAAAGGCTCCCATCGTTTACTTTTTTATCCAAACTAAGCAAGTAATCTCTTATTTGTTTTCCGATACGGGTCTTTTGAACCATGGAAATATGTTTAGTCATATCTACCGTCATTGCCCAATCGCGAGATTTCTTATCCATGTTATTTACAGTCGGCACAATTTTGTGCCGACTGAAGAAATCTTTATTTTCTTCAAACCCCCATTCTATCATGCGAGGGAACCACGTAGAAAGTTTAGCATTTATTTGTAACCCTTTGTGCAAATCGCTTGCCCATACAAAAGGTATATCACCTTCTAAAAAATGTATATCTATCATAATTACTCTATTTAACTAATTAAGAGCAATTTACGCAATATTTGTATAAACTCTTTGAGTGTGGAAAAATAGCGCGTATTAAATTGAAGAGTAAGACTAACACCTCAAATAGTAAGCATTCACAGCTAACACAAGCGTCCCGCTTGTGAGTGCCTTTTGCAGGATTTTATTGCTTCGATACTTATGGTATTTAACTTTATTACACTTATAGCTAACACCATTAAACTACTTAAAGCGTAGCGTATAACCACAAGCTGGACGCTTGCGGCAAGGATGGAAATGGAAGATCGATAATAGTTATATTGTGTGGTGATAAATTAATCTGTTAAAATATTTACATTTAAAAAAAAGTTAAGAACTAACTACTTTACATGAGTGCA
>CAMLFI010000236.1 GCA_946479225.1 uncultured Mucilaginibacter sp.
GATAAACTGCCTGATAACTATATTTTATACTCCGGCTGGTTTAAGGAGCAGTAACCGGTTCGGCAGGGATCTGTATGTTCGCCGTATCCGACCAGTTTGGCCTTACAGTATATATAGTTTTGTCTGCCCAAATGTTTTCAGACTGCGTTTTCCTGGCAATACTACCCGGGTCCCACTTGCCGTTTTTATTAGTGTCGTAAGTAACCCTTATCTGATATTTTCCCGCCAATAGCATTTTGTACTCGATGGCGGAGTTACGACTTATGCGGTTCGTTCGGATAACATTTTTTTGATCTCCATTGAAAGTGAGCAACTCTACTACATAGCTTTTGCTTGTATCCGGCACAGCTATTCGCATGGTTTGCTCGCCATAGTTTTCAGGGTTATCTAAAGAAAATGTTTTCTGCGTCTTTTTTATTTTATCGCCGAAGAAAGTTGTAATCGAGTTTTCATTAAAAACCAGGGTATACTTTGCCTTGGGCTTCCATCGATATTTAAAGATCAGTTTTTTGCGGGTTGCAGTATCGCGCTGCACCGTATAATTTACTTTGGCAGAATCCTCCATCAACGTTATTGAAGATTGGTCAAAGCTCTCTATAGGCATGGTTGATGTAACCAAAAGATCGCTGCCGGGTTTTATAACGCCATTTTGGCTTACGTTGTAATACAAGGCAACGTTGCGTGTAAACGTTTCTCTGCGACCTTTAGTAAACCTCACGGTGTCAAACGCCATCCCATTTTCATAGGTGGCCAATTTAACAGAATCAAAGTCCATGTTTTTGGAGTATACATTGATGGTATCGCCGGTTTTGTTTATTTCTGCCAGCTTTTGTGTATCAAAGCCATCCGGAAATATAATTTTTACAGAGGGACGGGCAATTGGCCTGTTTGATATGAGCAGCATGCTACCATCTCGGTCAAAGGCTTTCGTGCTGAAACGTATTTTGTCAGGCACCTCTTTAAACAATGTTAAATTTATCCCCGCGGTGTCTTTCTTTAATTGAATAGGGTTAGCCTTAAAGGCAATTAACTCATTATCGTTATTGTAGATCTTATCAGCGGCCGTTTCTTTTAAAGCGTATATTTTATAGTTGTCGGCTTTTAAATTGCTGAATTTAAAATTGCCGGCGCTGTCCGTAGTAGTAAACAGGGTAGGTTTCTTTTTGCCAAACAAGGTAGAGTCTTGTTTCAGATTAAAGAGCAGTACCAACACCTCCTTTTCTTTTTGTTGTGTAACGGCATTGGTTACGGTGCCGCTTATCGTCATCGAATCTATAGATGGGCCGGTAGCAAAAACGTAGGCAAGGTTTTTTACTATATTGCCTTCGTTAACATCCATAATAGCTTTTCCAAAACTGATTACATAAGTTGTGTTTTTTTGGAGAGAGTCTTTTAATTCTATAACAAGTTTTTTTTGTTTCTGGATGTATTCCGGGCTGCGCTCCTGCGCCGGCGATACGCTTATTTCCTGGTACTGATTATTAAGTTTAAAATATTCGTCGAATTCCAACTCGATTTTTTTCCCATTAAAATTTCTGGTTTGATCCGCCGGTGTCGCCTTCAATAATTTGGGAGCGACAAGGTCGCGCGGGCCACCCTGTGGCTTTTGCTGCACCGCACAACCCGACAAGGCCAGTAAAGCCAAAAACAGGGGCTTTAAATACCAGAAAAATGGCCGTTTTTTATTTAACATTATTTTTAAGCGCTATAAACAACTTTTTTCTTTTTATGAAGGTTATCATTAAAAATTAAAAAAAGTGGCGTATAAATAAAATTTTATAACTAGCTAGTTTCCAATTAATTAAGAACTACCGACTTATGTGTACCATCAAAACCGATATATCAGACGGTGAAACTCCCGAAATGCGCGACGCCTGACCCAAAGTGCGAGGTTTTATCCTCATCAGTTTTTCACGGGCCTCTTTTGATAGCGATACCAATTGATGATAATCAAACTCCGCGTTTATTTCCTTGTCCTCCATTTTTTTCATTTTGGAAACGATCTCCAATTCCTTCTCAAAATAACTCTCGTATTTGATTTTTATTTCAGCCTGTTCAATTGTTTCTTTATCATATTTTGAAAGCAACGTTTTTAAATTGTCGTCAGCTTTCAGCAGATCGTTAATTGAAACCTGCGGACGGCTGATCAAGGCAAACAATTTTGCATTTTGTTGCAGTGGGCTTGTCCCTAATTCATCCAACAGCGAGTTTACGCTTGAGGGTTCAATGGCCACCTTTTTTGTATATGCTACTATCTCGTCAGAGTTTTTAATTTTTTGATTTACCTTTTCAAGACGCTCGTCGCTTATCAAACCTAACTCATGACCGATTGGACTTAGGCGAATATCAGCGTTATCCTGCCTTAACAATAGGCGGTGCTCGGCCCTTGAGGTGAACATTCTATACGGCTCTTCTGTACCCTTGGTCACCAGGTCATCTATCAAAACACCTATGTATGATTCTGATCGCTTCATGATCAGCTCGTGTTTATCATATATTTTTTGATGCGCGTTTATGCCGGCAATGAAGCCCTGCGATGCCGCTTCTTCATAACCCGTTGTTCCGTTTATCTGCCCGGCAAAGTAAAGATTGCTAACCAGCTTGGTCTCTAAAGTAAGCCCCAATTGTGTAGGCGGAAAATAATCATATTCTATAGCATAGCCAGGGCGAAACATCTTAGCGCTCTCAAAACCCGGTATTTGCGTTAAGGCTTTGTATTGCACATCTTCAGGCAGCGAAGTAGAGAAACCATTAACATAGATCTCTACCGTATTTAAGCCCTCGGGTTCTACAAATATCTGGTGACGATCGCGCTCGGCGAAACGGTTTATTTTATCCTCAATAGATGGGCAGTAACGGGGGCCCAAGCCCTTAATCCTCCCCGTAAACATTGGAGATTTTTCAAAACCCTCCTTCAGCGTTTCGTGAACTTTGGTGTTTGTATAAGTAATCCAGCAGCAGCGCTGCTCTTTTATTTGCTCTACTTCGGTATAAGAAAAACGACCACGCTCCTCGTCTCCCCACTGCTCCTCCATAACAGCGTAGTTTAAACTACGGCCGTCAATGCGTGGCGGGGTGCCTGTCTTCATGCGTCCGGAATCGAAACCGAGCGAAACTAACTGCTCCGTTAAGCCGGTTGCTGCCTTCTCTCCGGTTCTGCCACCGCCAAATTTCTTTTCACCAATATGTATAACACCATTAAGGAATGTGCCGTTTGTAAGCACTACGGCGCGGCATTCTATTTCAACGCCAAGAGATGTTTTTACACCTATAACAGTATTGTTTTTTACTAAAACTTCGTTAACAGTGTCTTGCCAAAAGTCCACATTCGGGGTTCTTTCTAAGGCAAGGCGCCACTCTTCAGCAAAGCGCATTCTGTCACTTTGGGCGCGGGGGCTCCACATAGCAGGGCCTTTAGACAGGTTCAGCATGCGAAACTGGAGCGAAGATTTGTCGGTGATAATACCGGAGTATCCACCCATGGCGTCAATTTCGCGCACAATTTGCCCCTTGGCCACGCCACCCATAGCGGGATTGCAGCTCATTTGTGCAATAACACCCATATTCATGGTTATTAATAAAACCGATGAACCCAGGTTCGCGGCTGCAGCGGCTGCTTCACAGCCCGCATGCCCGGCACCAACAACTATTACGTCGTACTTTTTAAACATTTAATCCTCCGTGTTCCACGTGGAACATTAGTTTCTTTATCTGTTTGGTGTTCCACGTGGAACACCAGGTTAATTATCCTTCGTTAAGCTCGGTTAGTGCAATCCACCGCAAGGTTTTATTGTCTAAAGCTTCGTTTAGCGCGGATATTTTAGCGTTAATTTCTAATATAGCAGCATTGTCAATGCCCGAATACAAACGCTCATTCAGCTGTTTTATTTCTGCTTCCAGCTGAGTAATGTCAATATTCAATGCATCCAGTTCCTTTTGTTCCTTAAAACTCAATTTGTTTTTTGGCTGAGCCGCGGGAGCGCTAACCGTTTTGGTGTCCTCTTTTTTGTTTTGCTGCTTTTCTTCTTCAAGATCTAAGCGGTAAGACGAGTAATTGCCGTTGTAAATTCTAACACGGCCCTTCTCCTCCATTATAAATAACTGATCGGTGAGCTTGTCGAGCAAATACCTGTCGTGCGATACCAGCATTAAAACGCCGGTATAATTCGTCAAAAACTCTTCCAAAACATTTAAGGTATCAATGTCCAGATCGTTAGTGGGCTCATCCAGTATTAAAAAGTTCGGGTTTTTCATCAGGATGTGCATCAATTGCAGCCTCTTCTTCTCGCCACCGCTCAACTTTGATATAAAGCCGTACTGTTTCGCCGGCGGAAAAAGAAACAGCGTAAGCAGTGCCGAGGCTGAAATGGTTTTACCATCCGCCATGGTTATAAACTCCGCTACGTTCTTTACTATATCAATAACGCGCTCATCCTCCTTAAATTGAATGCCCGATTGGTGAAAATAGCCCATAACGGTTGTCTCACCCTTTTCTATATATCCACTATCTGGTTTAAGCGATCCTGTTATCGTATTAAGCAGTGTTGATTTTCCACTTCCGTTTTTACCGGCCAAGCCAATACGGTCGCCTTTTTTGAAGACATAATTAAAATGATCGATATAGGTATTGCCGTTAAAGGCTTTACTAATATCGTGCAGCTCCATTATTTTATTGCCTTGTCTTGCGGTTTTAACGCTTAATTCCACATTTACCTTTGGTCCGGCGTTTTTTGTTTTGGCATCAAGGTCATAAAAAGCCTCTATGCGGGCTTTTGATTTTGTTCCCCTGGCCTGTGGCTGTCTGCGCATCCATTCTAACTCTTTCTTCAATAAGTTGGAATTTTTTTGGAATGTAGCCTCGTCTGAAGCATCGCGTTCTGCCTTTCTTTCCAGATAATAGGCATAATTGCCATTGTAGGGAACAAACTTACCTTTATCTATCTCCAGGATCTCGTTACACACATTGTCAAGGAAATATCTATCGTGCGTAACCATCAATATGGTTTTGTTGCCTTCGGTAAGCAATTTTTCCAGCCACTCTATGGTATCAATATCCAGGTGGTTGGTGG
>CAMLFI010000237.1 GCA_946479225.1 uncultured Mucilaginibacter sp.
ATGTGATATCGTGGATTGATAAGCTGTGCTTTAAGCCGAATGACTTTGAAATGCACATGGAAGGCAGTTACAACCGGCAGGGATTTTTTGATCTGAACAGCATGATAGCATCAGCAGAACTGCCCGTACAAAATGTAATTTCAATAGCCGATTATGCCAACGCCGAGGGCAAAACCAATAAGATAACCCCATTTGAAATTGCTGATAAGTTAGATGCCGCCGCCGTCACCCTATTAAATGGCGCGGAGACCGTGCCGCACACAAAAGATGCCGATCTGGACGAAACCATAGCCGATTTTAAGGCATGGGGTTATATGGCCCGTTATTATGCTGCTAAATTCAGGGGAGCTACCTACACCGCCCTGCTGCGCAAAACCGGCAAAGAAGAGTACCGCGAAAAAGCAGTAGCCGCACTTACGGGCGCATTGGCCGACTGGAAAAATTATTGTGCCGCATCAACGCCAAGGTATAAGCCACAGGTATTTGGCCGCATACCGGGTAAAGTGTTTGATTGGGTGTCCTTTATCCCAAATGTTGAAAAGGATATAGAAATAGCCAAAACCGCCAAATATGGTGAGCCGGTTAAAGTGGCAAAGGATAATATATTGTGGAAGATAACGTCGAAGTATTATTGATAGCGTTTTAAAGATTAACATCGTATGAATAACTTTACTGCCAGCGCAACCGTTATAGATGGCGAACGATACGAAATAAACGGGTTGAATATTTGGGATCACCAATGGAAAAGCACAGGTGAACGAATCCATATTTCTGATGCCACCAGCGGGAGAGAATCTTCACAGCTCGTAAAAGAAATTATATCGGGTGATAAATCGGTAAAGTTTGTAGCTGACGAGGTTTCAAACGGTGTATGGAAAGTATACCATGAATATTAGTTTATATTATTGGGGAACAGGGGCAATAAAAGTAGTATAAGATATAATAATGATACGCACAGTGGCCGTATATCTTTTTCGATTAATAAGTGTTGGCGTACTTGCCTTAAGTTTATTTATGGCATTAATGATGATGGCTTCATCTCACCGGATACCATCATCAACCTGGTATTTCGCATTAGCATATATAAGTGGCTCTTTAATCTGTACTGTAATTGGATTTTTTATTCCCGCCCGTTCTAAGGTTACAGGAAACGATACCCAATCAAAGGTTACTAATGAAGCGCCCGAAACTTATAAAAAGCCCGCCGCAGATGAAATGTTGCTTAAATGTCAATGGATTTTTGCCAACGGTAAAATGTATGACGATGGAAGTTGCAAAAGGATTGACTGGTTAGTAAGCCATTACTTGATAAAGACAGATACAAAAGACGGAGGCTGGACCACCATTTATAAAGATCCCGAAGACGGTCGTTATTGGGTCCGTAATTTTCCTCATGGCGAAATACACGGAGGTGGACCGCCTCAGCTTTATTGTATTGGTGACAATGGTGACTATTTATATAATGGGATGACTGTTAATGAGCGGCTGCATGTGAGTGGCTCAATAGACTCTTTTGAAACAGCAGTAAAACAAAACGATGTTGAGGCAGCGATAGCTATATTGCGCAGGGTTGAGGTAAAAGATGAATCAATTGATGCTATACTCAAAAATGAACGATTGAGGCATTAGATTTTGTATGGCTTAAGGTTAGTTCGCAAGCAATTAACGCGGCCTTAACTAATCCGGCAAACAGTTTAAGTTTGAGTAATTGGCGTGGCCGGGGTGTTCCAAATCTCTTTTTTAAGTGTTCCAAACTGTTCCAAAAAAGGCGCAAAACGAATTTCCTGTACAATATATTGATTACCAATATATTAAATACAATTTACAGCTAATCTTACTGACTTATAAGTAGTTTCAAAGTGTTCCAAACTGTTCCACGTTAAAATAAAAAAGTGCTGATGAACAACAAGTTAGTACCGTCAGTCGCTTTTTAAAATTTTAAGGCTTTATATTTTTTGGAACACTTGATGAAGCAAAAAAGCTGCGCTTTTGGAGTTACCATCGACAAATAATTACCTTGCAAAAAAGAATTAATATGGGTACAGATTTAGGCTTAACCGGAATTGATCACCCCGCCATTGCGGTGCATGACGTTGATAAAATGGCCGATTGGTATTGTGATGTATTGAGCTATACAAAATACTTCCGCCATGATAAACCGGTTTGGATGCTGCGCGCTCCTGATAATTCGTTGTTTGAGGTTATGCCTATTGATGATACCACGCGCCCTGAGCGTACTACCTGGACACCGGGTTGGTCGCACCTGGCCTTGCGGGTCAAGGATATTGAACAGGCCATTGTCCATTTAGACAGCCACAACGTTACCTGGACCAGCGACCTGATAGATGCCATTGGCGGTGGCCGTGTGCGGGCCTTTGCTGATCCGGAAGGAAATATGTGGCAGGTGGTGGAGCGGGTGGTTAGCGGAAGTTAAGATCTATAGCATCTGACCCTAAAAAAGGTAGCAGGTGAAAATACACAATCACCTGCAAAACTAGGTTAGCATATACACCCGCTAAAACGTCATCAGCCATAACACCCCAGCCGCCTTTAAAAGCTTCCATCCTGCGGATGTACAGCGGCTTCAGAATATCAAAAAAACGGAAGAGAATAAAACCTGCAATAAGCAGCGGCAATGTTGTAGGTATAAAAAGGACCGTTATCCACATGCCGGCAACTTCGTCAATAACCACGCGGTAGCTGTCTTTGCCCCAATAAGGTTCAACCTGGTTGCCAACATATACGCCAATCAGGGTTACAATCAACCCCGCAGCCAAAAACAAATGCGGCGAAATGCCATTGGCCCAAAGCAGCCATATAATACAGCAGGTTACAGCCGCGGCAATAGTACCTCCACCCTTAATATAACCAATGCCAAATATGGACGCGATGAGTTTATTCACAGCGCAAATTACAAATAATTGGTTTTACCTATCGGGCAGTCTCAAATAAAAAACCCTGTGGGGTAAGCCACAGGGTTTATGATAGTTCCTTTTGTTTTAAAATTTGTTGGATTAGAAACCTGCGGGACCACCAGGGCCACCGGCACCAGGACCGCCGCCAAAGTTACCCCCTGGGCCACCAGCGCCAGGACCGCCGGCACCAGGACCACGACCACCATCGCGACCGCCACCAAAGCCGTCACGACCTCTTCTATCGTTTTCTTGAACAGGTGCCCTGCCCGCAAATTTTTGCAGGCGCAGGGTGAATGATAACATTACATAACGACCCAAACGATTAACTGTTGATAGCGTGTTTGCAGAGGTGGTAACGCCTGTATTCTGGTTAAGCAAGTCAAACGCTGCAAGGCGGATAGTAGCTTTGTTGCCCTGAAGAAAGCGACGCTCAACATATGCGCTGATAATATTAGGGTTAGGTACTTTAAAATCAGAACCTGTGTTATAACCATAATTGTATTGCTTGGTTATATCGTAGCTAACTGTCCAGTCGCCAAAATAATTTTTTCCCTGAAAGCCCAGATCAAGGTTGCGTGTATTTACGTTTTGGTTTGTATTACCAAGGCTAACACTGTTGGTTGTTTTAGTGATATTATAGTTGGCGCTTAACTGTGCATCTATAATATCCGTCAGATCAAGCCTGAAACGCGTTCCCGGTGTAAAGGTTAAGCTTTTCGCTATATTTTTTTGAATCGCGGTCTCTACATTATTTATCTTCTCGTTTACAAAACCAACAGTATTTGAATAGTTTGTACGCGCATTAAAGGTTATGGTATACTTGCGTTCAGCCCAGGGTTTTGAGTAAGTAATGTTTCCCCCGTATGAATAGTTGCCATCGGCATTAACATAACGTATTGTTGTTTTATTGCCCTCATATGTAGTGCGCGTAACAACGGCGCCTTTTGTGTTAGAATAATTTACGTTAATGAAAAACAAATTCCCTGATGCCACACCAAAGGTATTATACCTTAATGAGAAATTGTTATTAAACTGTTGTTTTAGGTCTGGATTACCTATTACTGTGCTAAATTGATTTGATTTGTCTTCAACCGGCTGTAACTGATCAAATGATGGTTGGCTGGCACTGCCATTATAGTTGATAGTTAATGATTCGTTACGTGAGAATTGGTAAATAAAACGTGCTGTAGGAACAATATTGGTTTGGGTTTTCCTGGTAGCCGGGAAATTAGCCGCCGCTGTACGTGATGACTGACCTTCTAATACTGAAGGCTGTACGCCCATACCCAATGTTAAGTTATACTTAGTTTCAATTAAACGGTAGTTTAATGCAAACCTATGTGTTGTAAAGTTAAATGAGTAATTGTTACTCAAATCGCTTCTAAATTCCGGGGTCGCGTTATCTAAGCCTAGCACCGTTCTGTCATTACTGGTTGTTGAACGGGTAAGCGTATAGTTAAGATCTAAAAATGACACTTTGCTTAACGGCTCCATGTAAGAGATGTTACCGCTTAGAGAAGTTGATTTATTATTTTGATCTATTTGCTGATTACGTGGGGTACTTTGATCAGGTAAAGTTCCCTCAAACAACGTCAAATTAGTGAGAGAGTTAGATGTGCTTGTAGACGAGTTAGCGCTTAAAAACAAACTCAGGTTACGCCCTTTTGTTGAGAAACGATGATTGTATAATGCCGTAATACCAAAAGTTGGAGAGCTTGACGTGCCCGTAGAAACTTGTTTATACCTGGTCCGGCCAATAGTCGGGTTGGTATTAGTGATCAACGTATTTGTTTCGCTATATGTATCTGAAACAGAGTTACTGAAAGATGGTACTACTTTCAAATAATTTACAGTATCGGGCCTCCACTCCAGGTTATATTGAAACCTGTGGTTAGTAGGACTGCTTTTAGAAAGAGACTGTGTATTGTTCAGGATAGGTGAAGCGCCCGGTAATGTCTTAGATGTTGAATTTGTAGTAGTAGTATTATCGTTAAAACTATAGCTACCATAAGTAGCAATTTTTTCGCCCCATTGATCGCGATAGTTTACACCGATAGAACGGGCAACTGTTATACCGTTTTGGTTACTTACACCTGCGCCACCGGCACCGCCACCACCACAACCTCGGGCACCACCACAAAC